>NZ_RZRP01000527.1:0-4466 GCF_003997795.1 Mesorhizobium sp. M7A.F.Ca.US.005.03.2.1
GCCCCTCATCGATCATCTTGCGGCTCCACAGGCTGCGATCCTGGTCTTCGAGCAGCACGATCTCGCCGCTCTCGTCGAAACGGGCCGGTGCGCGCGCATGCTGCAGAAGCAACAGCGCCGTCAGCCCCATGATCTCCGGCTCCGTCTGGAACAGCCGCAGCAACAGCCGTGCCAGCCGGATCGCCTCCTCGCACAGCGGCGCGCGGGCCGGCGCCTCGCCGCTGTTGGTCGAATAGCCCTCGTTGAAGACCAGGTAGACCATGGCGGCGACGGCGGCGAGCCGTTCCGAGCGCTCGACCGCGCCAGGCGTCTCGAACGGCACGCCGGCGTCCGCAATGCGCGCCTTGGCGCGAGTGATGCGCTGCTCCATGGCGCTTTCGCCAACCAGGAAGGCGCGCGCGATCTGCTTGACGGTGAGACCGGAGACGATGCGCAGCGCCACCGCGATCTGCTGCGTTGCCGGAAGATCAGGATGGCAGCAGATGAACAGCAGCCGCAATATGTCGTCGCGGTAGTGCGCCCCGTCCAGCCGCTCGGCGATATCGCTCTCGGCGTCTTCCAGATCGGAAACCTGGTCTTCCTCCGGCATCGGCGCCTGCTTGGCGCGCTTGCGCACCGCATCGATGCCGCTGTTGCGGCCGACGAAGATCAGCCAGGCCGCCGGGTCGCGCGGCGGCCCGTTCTGCGGCCAGTTCTTCAACGCCCTGAGGCACGCGTCCTGGAAAGCTTCCTCCGCCGTATCGAGATCGCGGAAATAACGCAGCAGCGCGCCCATCGCCTGCGGGCGGGCGGCGCTGATCGCGGAGCTGATCCAGGCCATTTCGGTCATGCGGAAACCGTTGTTGGGTTGAAGACCGAAACCGGCCGGATTTCATAGGAGCCGCCGCTCGGGTTGACCTCGGAAAGCTCGCGGGCGAACTCCACCGCCTCGTCGAGATCGGCGCATTCGAGCGTGTAGAAGCCGAGAAACTGTTCCTTGGTCTCGGCGAACGGCCCGTCGATGACGACCGATTCGCCTTTGACCTTCCTCAACGTCGTCGCGGCCGTGGTCGGCAGAAGCCGTGCCACCGGGCCGAGCCGACCAGCCTTGGCGTACTTGTCCTGAACGTCGAGGAGATTGGCCATGACCTCGTCGTCCTGTGCCTTGCTCCAGGAGCAGACGACATCTTCGGAGGCATAGCAGAGGATTGCGTAGAGCATGGCTGGTCCTTTTCTCTGTCAAAGGACGAAACAGTAAGACCGATCCCGACATGACGTCGATAAAAAAATCCAGATGTGACGGATTTGGCCACCGTCGGCCGCGTCGGTCAGCTTTCTCCCAGTTTCAGCCATCGCAACACGAGAGCTTCCTCGTCATCGAGACCGGCAATCGCCCGTTTGCGCTTGTTGGCCTGCGCCATTTCATCCAGCAACCGTCCCTCGGACCACGCTTCGAAGACCCGCGGATGGATATAGCATTTGCGGCAGACGGCACGCGTATTGCCCAGCCGCTCGGCAACCTTGTCGATGACGCTGTTCATCGCCCTGTTTCGCTGCGTCTGGCTTTGCGGCAGTTCCGTTTGCGCAAACAGCGACGCGGCGTGAATGGTGCCGCCCCAGGTGCGGAAATGCTTCGAACTGAAGGCGTCACCGACCGCCTCACGGATATAGCGGTTGACGTCCTCGGAGCGGACCGGCCGCCTGTCGCCATCCTCATCGAGATACTGGAACAGCTTCTGGCCTGGCAGGTCCTGCGCGCCACGCACAATCCTGGCGATGCGGCGGTCGGCCAGCTTCAGCTTCCACTCCTTGCCCGACTTGCCCTTGAAGGCAAAGCGCAGGCTTGAACCGACAATATCGACATGCCGGTCGCGCAACGTGGTCAGCCCGAAACTCTTGTTGTCGCGGGCGTAGGCGGCATTGCCGACGCGGATCATCGTGTTGTCGAGCAGCCAGACGACCGCGGCGACGACCCGCTCGAACGGCAAGCCACGACGGCGCAGATCGCTATCGACCCTGTGCCGCAGGTCCGGCAGGCTCTCGGCGAATGCGACAAGGCTCGAATATTTGGCACCATCGCGCTCTTCGGCCCATTGCGGATGATAACGATATTGCTTGCGTCCCCGCTGGTCCCTGCCGGTTGCCTGGATATGGCCGTCCGCGTCGGGCGAAATCCACACATCCGTCCAGGCCGGCGGAATGACGATCGCCTCGATGCGGGCTTTGGTGGCGTCCGAAACCGTCCGTCCGTCCGGTCCCTTGTAGGAAAACCCCTTGCCTGTCTTCAGCCGCCGGATACCAGGCTCGGCATCGCTGACATAACTAAGCGACGCATGATCGGCCGAGCTTTGTGCCCCGTTTTTGAACACGCCATCTGGCGATACAGCGTCCTCGCCAGCCGGTCGGCCGGGCGACAATCCGGATTTCTGCAACATGTCGGCTCCACGCGAATTCCGTAGATAAGCCACTGGCCGACCGCTGGTTCCACGCGCCGTCCGAAAACGGTGTCGAGCCTGCCTTCAGGCTTTCTCGAGCACAACCGGAATGACATCGACAGCCTGCTCGCCGACCTGTCCCCCCGTGGTCTTGAGCACGCCGACGATCGGCGCTACGTCCGAATAGTCGCGGCCGTAGCCGACGGTGATATGGTCGTTGCTGGCCCGCATGCCGTTGGTCGGATCGAATTCCTGCCAGCCTGCGTCGCGCCCGCACCAGACCTTGACCCAGGCATGCATGGCATCGGCGCCTTCCAGCCGGGGCTTGCCCTTCGGCGGGATGGTGCGCAGGAAGCCGCTGACATAGCCAGCGGGAATGCCGAGCCCACGCAGGCCGGCGATCATGATATGCGAAAAGTCCTGGCAGACACCGCGCTTCAGCCTGAAGGCATCGCTGGCCCGGGTCCGCACCGTCGTCGCCTCGCCGTCATAGGTGAAATCACGATGAATGCGATGGCACAGGTTCATGGCCGTGCTGGCGGCGGAACCGGCGATGCTGCTGCGTGCGTAGGCGGTGATCGCATCGTCGATGCCGGCATGGGTGCTGGCCGTCAGGAAATGGTGCGGTGCATCAGGTGCTAGAGACCGCACCGCGGCGAGCTCCTGCCTGAGCCGGGCGATATCGGGCGACACGTCGAGCCCGGGCTCGGGCCGAGACACCGACACGCGGGCGCTCATCCTGATGTCGAGCGCATCATGCGCGTCGCGAAAGGCGATCGAGGTGACGTTGTTGCCGAAGAAATCGGAAAAGTCGGAACGCTCGTTGGGCGCCGGCGCAAAGGACAGTGATGCGGCGATGACGCGCTGCACGCCTGATATCGTCGACGGCAGCACGCGCACCTGATGACGACCGCCGCCGGCAGCGGAAGCGTAATCATAGTGGAGATGAAGCCTGATATCGTAGAGCATGATTTATCCGAAATAGGCTTTGGCGAGGCTGTTGTAGAGGCCGCCGATTTCGTGGGCGAGCTCGTCCAGCGCCTTTGCCGTCATATCCGAAGGCTCCTTGATGGCGATCTGGGTGTTGAGCTGCAGGATTTCCTTCGCCGCCGGCGACATTTGCCCCTCCCCGCCGAGCGACGGCAACAGGCCGATTTCGGCCTTCAGCCTTTCGAGCTGGAACAGGATGGAGCGCGGGTTAAGCGGATCGAGCGCCAGCAGGTCGATCACCGTGCGCCGGCCGGCCTGCACCGGATATTGGCGGCGATGGGTCATCACGCTGTCGCCGATCTCCAGCATCATGTCGAGCGCGCCGTCCGGCGCCTTGGCGCTGGTCAGCCGCGACAGCGTGCGGGAGATCTGGATGCCGCGCTCCAGCCGGCGGCCGATCTCGAGGAAGCGCCAACCGGCGAAGCGGTACATGTTCTCGTGCAGCAGGCCGGAAAAGCCGGCGAGCTTACGCAGGATGACTGTCATCGCCCGGGTCGCGTCGTCGCCGGGCGCGACCGTCGTTGCGAACTGATGGATGGTTTTCGACAGGTCCTTCAGCGCCAGCCAGCCATCGGGCGAGAAGCGGTCGCGAATCTGCCCGGCGCTGTAGACCGCGCTATCCAGCGTGCCTATCAGCCCTGACGGGATCGCCGTCTCGACGTCGATGCCGAAAGGTTCGAGATAATCCCTGATGTCGGCGAGCAGCGGCATGTCCGGGTCGGACGTTTCGGCGAGCCGCACATGGTAGGCGCGCAGGATGCGCACCGTGTCTTCCGAGCGCTCGATGTAGCGGCCGAGCCAGGTCAGGTTCTCCGCCGCGCGACTGGGCAGGCTGCCGGGCCTGGTGCGGCTGAAACTGTCGCCTTCCTGCGGCAGCAGCGTCTCGCGCTCCACCGGTTTGTCGCTGACAACCCAGACATCCGCTGCCTGGCCGCCACGCTGCATGGCGATCGCCGTCGGGTCGAGCGACAGGCCGATGCGGGCAAAACCGCCCGGCATCACCGTCCAGCCCTCCGGCGTTCGCGCCAGGTAGACGCGCAGGCTCGCTGGCCGCGGCTCCAG
>NZ_RZRP01000528.1:0-4463 GCF_003997795.1 Mesorhizobium sp. M7A.F.Ca.US.005.03.2.1
GGATAGTCCTTGGCGAGCCCCCACCTGGCTCTGTACTCGTCGGGTGTCATTCCCAGCAACCCAAGGTGGCGCTTCATAGACTTGAACTTGCGTCCGTCCTCCAGGCTGATGATGTAATCGGGAAACACGGACTTTTTTGGATTGACTGCCGGAACAAGCGCGGGCGGCGTCGCTTCCACCGGCTGACCCAATCCCGACAAGGCAGAATTGACGCTGGCGATCAATTCGGGAAGACCGGCCGCCGGAATGGCGTTCTTCTGGACATATGCCGCCACTATGTCGGCGGTGAGCTGCAACAACTGGACCTGCGGTGCTTCAGCGTCATTCTGCATATTTCGAGTTTCCCATTTGATTGGCTTTGTCTCTATTGAGGAACTTTACAACGTGCAACGGCCCACAGATCATGGATGGGGCTCCACGCGAAGAAACCTGTCTATATTTTAAAGCGGTGGCACCGCACCTGACCTACCCGCTGGCAACTGACTGACCACAGGATTGATTCAATGCCGGCTTGAGGCAGTAGCAGGATACCGAGTGTTTATAGCGCAAGTCGGAGTACCGAGGTTCAATCGGGCGCGTCGATAGCGCGACCATAGTCGGCGGCATTCGCCAATCCACAGGGTATGCGTCAGCCGTTTCGCGATCCGGGGGCTGACGCCGCAGAGAAAACCCGCGGGTGGCAACAATCGCGCGGGTGATCTTCTCGATCCAACGGTGTCTAACCGAGATTCCTGGGGATAATCACTCGTCGCTCCGGGACTCGCTGGCGCTTTGACAAACTCGGTTTTCCAGACCGGGGGCCGAGTGCACAAGATCCTGGCATGTCACCGCCAAGGCACCGCCACCGGGCGGAACCGCTTGCCCAGACTGCTGGACAGCAACCACGACATTCCAATTGCAAAGCAGATCGCGTACCGCTCGATTTTCAGAGGAAAAATATACATTCCGGCCGTCCCGGCGGATTTTTACGAGCCCAACTTCCCGGAGCTTGGCTAGGTGGTGCCACGAGGCTGTCCGGCTAATATTAAGCCGTTCGCGAATTTTGCGATCCGGCAATTCATAGTCGAGCAGCAAGCTCAAAATGTGCAGCCGCCGCGCATTGCCCAGCACCTCCAGAAATTCGGCCGCTTGTGCGGCGTTAGCCCTTAGTCCGTCCGAGACCATGGATGCCTCTTCCCCAGCAACTTGCCGTCACGCCCGAAGACTGCGGAACAATCGATCTCTTCAATGAACACGGCCAGATCATCTGGCACGAGCCACTGGGCGTAGGACCGAAGCCGTCTCAACCCACAAGCCTTGGCATGCCTCTCGGCGCGCTCGGATTCAAGTCCAGCCATCGTTGAGCGCTGTTGTTGGATTGGCACGAAACCATTGAGGCGTCCTTCCGCCAGCTGACTGGCCCAGCAAGTCGTGACCTGTTCCACTCACCGCTCCTTTACGTGACCCGGCAGACAAAATACCACAGCCATGTCGATAGTGTCGGCTCCTCCATTATGATTAAGGTGGCGGGTTCTCCCCACCGCATTTCGGAGTTAGCCCTTTTGACGGTATGATTGCATTGCGTATCAACGGGATGCGCGGATGGGTTATTTCCCATTTCGACCGAGCCTCCGTTGTTGCGCCGACGCAGGCGGGCCGAAGCTTTCAACACATCGACTTGCCCGGTGCGATGTAGTGTCGTTCGATGACCAACACCGCCTCCCCTTCCCTCTGATGGCCTCCATCGATTACCAAAATCGTAAATCCGCGACCTACAGTGCCAGTCGCTTCGTCCGGTCTTCGTTGAGCCCCCAGCCGATTGGATATCGCTCTGCCCAAGCACTCTTGGTTCCCCTTGAAAGATCATAAATGAATCGTGTGGCAGGCCTGAGCATCGAGTAGCAACCATGGGCCTCGTGCTACGGGTGACCGGCGCCCCCGACCCGAAATCGTTGCTCGCCCCTCTTTTCTGAAGGATACGGGCCCCCTCTGTAGCCCAGCAACCACCCATCATTATGAGGATTGCTTGCGACAGGGGGCGAGCGATGCCGTAACCGCTGAGATCTCCTTCCCGGTCGATGTCAACCACGATCAGCACCGAATGGCCAATGACGACGCCAGCTTCGCGTAGTCCCTGGGCGGCATCGGGATGAGTAGGCAAAAGCCTCCTGGCTTTTTTGTTTCGAGCAAGGCGTCACGAAGGCTGGTCAGCGGTTCTGGCAATCTTCACCATGCGACCTTGCCTCCTGCAAACGGCTAACTCGCAATCGAGCGAACGCTACTAAAGAACGCCTCGACCAAGGAAATTGGTATCTTACAATACCGGCGCAGGCTTGTTGGGCTTTCAGTTGTAATCCTGTGCCGATGATGAAATCATGCGCGCGCTTGACAACGGGCAGGTTAATTCAAGTTCCGCCACCAGGAGGAGAAGCGGTATGACCACTCAGGTTGTACATCGCGTATTCGGTCCCAAGCAGGTCAGGCAATTCAGGGAAGTCTACGAGCGCGCGCGCGTTGTGGAGGCAACTTACCCCGATTCGCACATTGCCAGCAAAGCCGCCAAACGGCTGATCGAGGCATTCGAAGCCGAGATCCAGACTGACGGGACGGTTCTGGATTTTCAGCAGCTATGCGAAGCAAACCCCCTGGGGACCGCCTGAGACCCGGACGTTGTCTGGCGAAGGCTCACGATGAGCCGCTTCATCTGCCGACGTCAGCCATGCCCTGCAGGCGGATCGTGCTTGCCGTTCAAAAATCAAATTTCGGAAGTGGGTCGCCATGCGGAGCGATAGGGGAGCCATGGGGTGTTGGGCGGCGGTGGCTCCCCTATCCTGTCTCCGCATTTGTTCGCAGACAGGCAGCGTAAGCTCGAGCAGACGCCGGCAATCCAGTGTTCAGCGTGGTGTATACATCGTCAACGAAGCTTTTGGAGGTATGATGCAGCGTTGTCAGGAGGTGCGAGCAAACCCAACCACCGCCTATCGCATGAGACCCGCCGAATTAATCGCAAGAGCGCGTGCAACCAACACAGTGCGCGGTAACCGAGGATATCTATAGCCTGGTGCGGCACGGGCATGCGCCTTAGTTCGGGCCGCTCGCGCGGGTCAAACCGGTTTGGAGTCCCGTCTTCTCAACGTAAAAATTTACCGAAAAAATTAACTTATGTTAGAGAATGCTAATAAATAGCTCCTACACTCCCGAGGCTGCTCTACATGTCAGCAGCCACGTTGCTTGAGGTTCGCAATCAGCCTTGAGCGTGGAAAATGGGTCGGGTACCAAAAACTTCCAATTCTAAGAAAGGGCACTTATCGGGCGCCACAGGTACCTTCGTTGGGGAAGGGTGAGTATCGGTATGGTTTCTACAGCAGGACTGCACAGTTACGGTTCGTCAAATCGATCAAGAGTTCCGTCCAGCGGCACAGAAAATCTCCACCAAGAAGCAGGTAAGCAATACCTTCTCATGCTGGACGGGAGGGCCTTGGACCGCGAGTGTCTCGCTTCGGCGCTTGAGGATCATGAATTGGGCATGGTGGTCGTCGCCATGGGTTCGATCGAGGAATGGCGCATAAGGAAGGGTTCGGCTTCTCCCCTTTCAACCATACTCTTCAACCTCGGCGGCCGGAAGGTCACCGATCAGGGCATTGCAGAAGAAATCAGGCATATTTCGTCCGAGTTCAAGACCGTTCCGGTGGTCATCCTGGCCGACACCGAAGATCTTGCACAGGTGCTGACGGCTCTCGAATGCGGCGCACGCGGCTACATTCCGACTTCGGTCGGGATCGATGTGTGTGTCGAGGCGATCAACTTGGCTGCAGCCGGAGGCATCTTCGTTCCGGCCAGTAGTGTCCTTTCCATGCGGCACCTGATAAAATCAGGCAACTGCGACGCCCGGCCCTTGACGGGCATGTTCACGCTCAGGCAGGCAGAGGTCGCCCAGGCACTGCGACGCGGCAAGGCGAACAAGATCATCGCCCACGAACTGAACCTTCGCGAAAGCACTGTGAAGGTTCACATCCGAAACATCATGAAGAAATTGAAGGCGACCAACCGCACGGAGGTCGCCTACAAGGTGAACGATCTCTTCGCGGAAGGACCTCTGGGCCAAGAGTGATCGCATCAACAAGACGGCCCGTCCTGGTTTAGTGCTGGCGGGTCGTGTTTTTTGTCAACAGAACATTTGAATGAAGGTCGATGGATTTCGCGTTGCCGCACGACCGATGCCACGCGAGACTCCCTTCTGAATCGTGACTTTGCTCCGCGCAATGGAACAGCTTTTGAGAAGAGGCAGTCGGAGGGGTCCGGGGCAACGAAACGCCGCCCCGTTCGAGCGGCATTCTCGCCTGATCAACCAACAGCAGCAGCGGTCTGTGCCTCGGCCGTTCGTGCCAAATGACGGCGCAGGTCGCGCATGTCGACCTGCTGACCGCAAATCGGGCAGGTATGGAAATTGTCGTCTCGTGGGCTGGCTCGCCACCGTGCAGCTT
>NZ_RZRP01000529.1:0-4452 GCF_003997795.1 Mesorhizobium sp. M7A.F.Ca.US.005.03.2.1
CAGCTTTGCAATCGCCAGCCAGCAGAAAGTGCTTCTCCGAGACGTATCGTTCCGGCTGGAAGCAGGCGAGACGCTGGGAATCGTCGGCCCTTCCGGCGCCGGCAAGTCGACGCTGGCGCGTCATCTCGCGGGCGTCATGCAACCCAGCCGCGGTACCGTCAGGCTGGACGGGGCCGACCTGTCGCAATGGGGACACGACGCGCTCGGCGACCACATCGGCTACCTGCCGCAGGATATCGAACTCTTCTCCGATACGGTCGCCGCCAACATCGGCCGCTTCAAGACCAATGTCGACCAGGAGGTCATCGAGGCCGCGCGGCTCGCCGGCGTGCATGAGATGATCATCCGCCTGCCGCAAGGCTATGAGACGCAGATCGGCGAAGGCGGCGCAGTGCTGTCAGGAGGATATCGCCAACGGATTGCTCTTGCCCGCGCAGTGTTCGGAACGCCGAACCTGATCATTCTCGACGAGCCCAGCTCCAATCTCGATGCCGATGGCGACCGCGCGCTGAGCGACTGCGCGATCGAACTCAAGCGCCGCGGCAGTACGGTGATCATCGTCTCTCACCGGCCCTCGACCCTGGCGAATGTCGACAAGATCCTCCTGTTGCGCGATGGCGCCGTCGAGGCCTTTGGCATGAGAAACGAGATCGTGGCGCTCCTCAACCAGCGCGCGGCTCCAATGGCGGTGGCAACGCAATGAACCGTGTTTGGAGAGAGCGATGAGCGACGGCGCGCTTACCTACCGGAGCCTGCCTGGCGACGCCGGTATTCTGGCCCCGGATTCGATCCGGGTGCCGGCCTATATCGGTCTGCTGATCATCGTTGCTTTCTTTGGCATCTTTGGCGGCTGGGCGGCCTTTGCCCCGCTGAACGGCGCCGTGCTTGCCGACGCCATCGTCAAGGTGGATGGCAATCGCAAAAGCGTACAGCACTTCGACGGCGGTACGGTGAAGGAGATCCGCGTCAAGGATGGCGACGTCGTCAGGAAGGGCGACATCATGCTGAAGCTGGACGACACCAGGATTCGGTCCGAGTTCAATCTTTATGCCCAGCAATATGCGCTGTTGCGCGCAACCGATGCCAGGATCCGAGCCGAACTGGACGGCAGCGAGGTTGTTGCCTTTCCCAAGGACATTCTCAAAGAGCACGAAGACTACCTTAGGGATGCAATGGCAAACCAGATCGCCGATCTGGAAAGCCAACGCGCCTCGATGGCCGGCGCCAGGCAGATCCTCGAGCGGCGCATTGCCGAACTCGAGGAGCAGATCCAGGGCAAGCAGTCTCGGGTCGAATCTTACCATGCCCAGTTGCAATCGACGATCAACGAGAAGGCCAGCCTGTCGAAGCTGCTCAAGGCCGGATTGACGACCCGCCCACGCATCCTGGAGCTGGAAAGATCCGCCTCGGATCTGCAGGGCCTGATCGATGAGAACCTCGGCGCGATCGGCGGCAGCCAACAGAGCAAAGCCGAACTCGAAAGCCAGATCGCACAATTGACAAATGAGCGCCGAGCCAAGCTGTCGGCCATGCTGATCGATACGCAATCGAGCCTTTCCGACCTCGTGCCCAAGATGTTTGCCGCCCAGGCTGCCATGGACCGAGCCGAGGTGCGCGCGCCGTATGACGGCCAGGTGATGGATCTCAGCGTCTTCTCGATAGGCGCTATCGTTTCGCCGGGCCAGACCATCCTCGATATCGTGCCGACCGAAAATTCGCTGATCGTCCAGGCCCAGATTCGCGTCGAGGACATATCGAACCTGCGACCCGATATGGCTGCCGAAGTTCGTTTTACATCCTACAAGCAGCGCTCAATACCCATAATTCATGGCCGCGTCACCCGCATTTCGGCGGATCGCATTACCGACAGCAAGACCGGGTTTCCCTACTATCTTGCCGACGTAGCGGTCGATCCGGTGGAATTGGCAGCAGCCCCACAGATTGCGCTTTATCCGGGCATGCCAGCGTCAGTCATGATCGTCACCGAGGAACGCACCGCGCTCGACTACATTCTGGGCCCGCTGGTTGTGTCGTTCCACTCCGCCTTTCGCCAGAAATGACGGATTAGCCAAGCGACTTCGCTTTTGAGGTGATTCTGACGCAGAGCAGTCGGAGACAAGCCGACAACCAGTCGCTCATGGTCTGCATGTTCCCTGCCGACAGCCCCTCTGTTTCTTTGGTGCTGGATCTGATCATCCTAGATGTTTGATCCCGGGCTTTATGGAGCATCCTTGTCTCCCGAATCAAAGGATGCGCTATGGGCCAAGTTCTGCATGGGAGCGCCAAAACGACAGAGGCGGTCCGTCGAGCGATACAGCATAGTCAAGAGAGCCTGAGGGGGCTGGCCAAGCGCTACGGGATCAACCGGAAGACGGTTGCGAAGTGGAAGAGGCGAGCTTCGGTCGCCGATCTATCGACTGGTCCGAAGGAACCGAGATCGACGGTGCTCTCGATTGAGGACGAGGCGGACATTGTCGCTTCCCGCCGCTACACGCTGCTGCCACTCTTCCGTGCGGTGCGCACGGAACTGCAGGACATCATTTCCGCCCACATCTGGAAGCCGACAACTTTTCCTGAATGAGTGTGCGAACAGAATGCATGGTTCCAAGTCGGCTGGCGGTTTGCGCGCCAAGGCTGGTTTGATCAGCTGCACACTGATCGTGACGACAACTGCAACCGTCGCGAGCTCCGGTCCTGGGCCAACCGACCACATAAGTTTATTCGTTTTTGACCAATACGCGCCGGTGAATTCCTGTAATCTTCGGAACAACACCGGGACAACCGGGTCAACCAGAAAGGTCGAGGAATGAAATACGTCGTCGATACGATCGGCGGTCCCGCAGGCGGTGATGCCTGGCAAGCCGCCGTTACCGAAGCCTATTTTCCGCTCGACACCGAGTATCGGAACCGTCGCGAATTTTCAGGCACGCTGGAAACCTTCTCGCTTGGGCTCGTCAGCGTGTCTAAAATGCGCTGCGATGCCGTAAGCTATCGTCGCCACCGCCGCCACTTCCTCAACGAGCGTGACGCCAGCCTGCTCATCACGATCCCGGAGATGTCGGAGGTGAATTTCTCGCAAGGGTCGAGAACCGTCAATTGCAGGCCGGGGGGCTTTCTCGTCGAGCGGGGAGATGCGCCTTACGAATTCTGGCACGGCAAGCCAAACGCGCTGTGGGTCCTCAAGGTACCATCATCGAGCGTTCGGGCACGGATCGGATCCGCCGAACGGCTCAGTGCGCTCAGTTTCGACGCGACCCAAGGCATCGCCGCGCTCTTCCTCGACACGGTGCGAACCACGATCGGCCATCTCGATGAGATCACTGAAGTCGCTCGTGAGATGATGGGCAGGCACATCCTGGAAATGCTGTGCCTGTCGATCGTGAGCGACGATCGCGTGCTGGACAGCAGCATCTCGTCGATCCGGGCCGGCCATTTGCATCGTGCCGAGCAGTATATTCGCGACAACCTGAAGAATTCCGACCTCGGCCCGCAGGCGGTGGCTGATGCCTGCGGCATCTCCCTGCGTTACCTGCAGGTCCTTTTTCAGGACAGCAACCAGTCGATCAACGGCTTCATCCGCGACGCCCGGCTTGAACTTTGCGCCGAGGAGCTGATGTCGGTGACCAACATCAGCAGCGTAGCCGAGATCGCTTACCGCTGGGGCTTCGCCGACCAGTCCCAGTTCTGCAAGCACTACCGGACGCGGTTCGGCTGCGCACCGACGGATACCCGTCGCGAAGCAGCGATCCGGGCGGGCGGCTCTTCGGCCTCGCGAGAGCGCCACTAGTCCCAACGAAATCCGGGCCAATTCCACCATTCATGCAACGTCTCCCCGGCAAGGGGCGACGAAGGCGGGGCTTTGCCCGCAAGACCTTGCGAAGGAACTGTCATGAGCCGAATCAGAGTTGCCGTCGATGTCGGAGGGACTTTCACCGACATCTGTATCATGGACGAAGACAGCGGAGCGATCCGCATCGAAAAAACCGCCTCCACGCCTGACGATCCCATGCAGGCCATCATGAATGGCGTGGAGCAGGGGCGCATCGATCTTTCGGAGGTAACGATGTTCTCTCATGGTACGACGGTCGCCACCAATGCGCTGATCACCCGCCGTCTGCCGCGCACCGCAATGGTCTGCAGCGAGGGTTTTCGTGACGTTGTAGAGATCCGTCGCGCCAACAAGGAAGATCTCTGGGACACCTACAAAGATGTCGCCAAGCCCTATATCCCGCGCCGCGACCGGCTGACCGTCCGGGAACGGGTCAGTGCCGAGGGCACGATCCTGGAAGCGTTGGACGAAGAGGCCGCGCGTCGTGTCGCGGAGATTCTCAAGAAACGGCAGGTCAAGTCGATCGCCGTCTGCTTCATGAACTCCTATGTCAACGGCGCCAACGAGCGCCGCATGCGTGAGATCCTGAAGGAGGCAATGCCGGATCTGCCGGTCTCGATCTC
>NZ_RZRP01000052.1:0-15342 GCF_003997795.1 Mesorhizobium sp. M7A.F.Ca.US.005.03.2.1
TTCGAGGACTGTGAAGAAAAAGCGACTCTCGAAGGCTTGATATCTGAGAAGGGCGGGGTTAGAAGCCGCCTGCACTAACGGCGCGGTCTCCAACCCGCGCCGGATCTCTTCGCCGGAAACGGCGCCGGTTGACTGCCGGAAGTGGGGCCATAGCTCAGTTGGGAGAGCGCTTGAATGGCATTCAAGAGGTCGTCGGTTCGATCCCGATTGGCTCCACCAAACAGTCCCTCTGCAATTCGCAGCCGATGAATGTGCCGCACTGCGGTCATCTGCGTTTGATGGTCAATTCAGGCAATGCCGCTGAAAGCCCCTCGATCAAACGGAACGAACGAGCCATTTCTCGAGAGCAACTGCTCGCCGGACAAAGTCTTCACTATTCCTGGAGTGCTTGGAGTCTGAAAGCCAGCCCGATCACCACTCGGCGAAGGAACCGTCCTTGTGGCGCCAGACCGGGTTGCGCCAGCGGTGGCCTTCCCTGGCACGTTCCTTGACATAATCCTCGTCGATCTCGACACCCAGGCCCGGGCCGTCGGGAATGGCGACATAACCATCCTCGTAGCGGAAGACATCCTTGTTGGCGGCATAGTCGAGCAGGTCGTTGGCGGCGTTGTAGTGGATGCCGAGGCTCTGCTCCTGGATGAAGCAGTTGTAGCTGACCGCGTCGAGCTGCAGGCACGAGGCAAGCGCGATCGGCCCGAGCGGGCAATGCGGCGCGACCGCGACATCATAGGCTTCCGCCATCGCCGCGATCTTGCGGCATTCTGTGATGCCGCCGGCATGCGACAGGTCGGGCTGGATGATGTCGACGACGCCTTCCTCGAACACGGACTTGAAGTCCCAGCGGCTATAGAGCCGCTCGCCGAGCGCGATCGGTGTCGAGCCAAGCGCGGCGATCTCCTTCAGCGCCTCGCGGTTTTCGCTGAGCACCGGCTCCTCGATGAACATCAGCCTATAGGGTTCGAGTTCCTTGACGAGCGCACGCGCCATCGGCCGGTGCACGCGGCCATGAAAATCGACAGCGATGCCGATGTTGGGCCCGACGGCCTCGCGCACCATGGCGACGCGTTCGACAGCGGCGTCGATCTTGTCATGGCTGTCGACGATCTGCAGTTCTTCGGTACCGTTCATCTTGAGCGCCAGGAAACCGCGCGCAACCATTTCCCTGGCGCCGGCCGCGACCTCCGCCGGGCGGTCGCCGCCGATCCAGGAATAGACCTTGATCGAGTCGCGCAGCTTGCCGCCGAGCAGTTCGTGCACGGGCACGCCGAGCGCCTTGCCCTTGATGTCCCACAGTGCCTGGTCGATGCCGGCAATGGCGCTCATCAGGATCGGGCCGCCGCGGTAGAAACCGCCGCGGTGCATCACCGTCCAGTGGTCCTCGATCAGGCGCGGATCCTTGCCGATGAGATAATCGCCAAGCTCCTTGACCGCCGCCTCGACGGTCAGCGCCCGGCCTTCGACCACCGGCTCGCCCCAGCCGGTGACGCCGGCATCGGTTTCGATCTTCAGGAACAGCCAGCGCGGCGGAACGATGTAGGTGGTGAGCGAGATGATTTTCATGCGCAGTCTCAGTTGCTCTTGAGTTTCTTGGCGCTGACGAGGTCGCGCGCCGCGAGGTCGAGGATCTTGTTTGCCGCGCCACGCGCGGCATCGGCATTGCGCATACGCAGCGCCTCGACCACCTCGCGGTGCGCCGCCACGGCCTCCATGCGCCGGCCGAGCGAAATCACCGCCGTCGCCTCCAGCGAGAATTTCAGCCCGGTGTCGATGAGATTACCGATCTGGCGAAAGATCGGGTTGTGGCTCGCGGCATAGACGATCTGGTGGAAAGCGATGTCGCTGTGCGAGAAGGCGGCGAGATCCTCGCCGGCGCCGGCCATGCCGCGCCAGGTGGCTTCGAGATCGGCGATCTCCTGCAGCGTCGCGCGCGTGGCGGCGAGTTCGGCAACCAGCGGCTCGATGGCCCGGCGAGTCTCAAGAATGGCGTCGAAGAGCTTGTCGTCCAGTGCATGCGGCGCGTGCCAGGCCAGCACCTGCGGGTCGATGATGTTCCAGTCGTCCTCGTTGCAGACGATCGTGCCGACGCGTGGCCGCGACAGCACCAGCCCTTTTGCCGCCAACACTTTCAGGGCCTCACGGATGACGGTGCGGCTGACGCTGTATTCGACGCCGAGCTCGTTTTCGGTCGGCAGTGAGGAGCCGGCCGGATAGCGCCCGGAAAAGATGTCCGAGGCAATCGCCTTGGTCACGTCGGGCATGACGCGCGGGCGGCGAGTGGCTGTGTCGCCTTGCGGTTTCTTCAAAGTCCCGGTCACCTCAGCCCTCCTCCAAGGCGGCGAACCGCTGGTTTCGCACAACCGGTCCGGCCTTAACGGATGCGGATCAATTGCGCCAGCGATCGCTGGTCAGAGCATGTACATTAATTATCATACCAGATCAATTGACGAGTATGATAAAAGCGATTAGAGACTCCGGCATCCGGGCTGAGCGCCCGGTCATCGCTGGGAGGTAATCATGCGACTTTTGAAGACCGCGCTCGTCGCGGGCGCGCTTGCCGTGCTGTCCGTCACGACCATCGCTGCATATGCTCAGGACACCAAAATCGGCTTCATCGTCAAACAGCCCGAGGAGCCGTGGTTCCAGGACGAATGGAAGTTCGCTGATCAGGCCGCCAAGGAAAAGGGCTTCACCCTGGTCAAGATCGGCGCCGAAGACGGTGAGAAGCTGATGTCGGCCATCGACAATCTCGGCGCCCAGGGCGCGCAGGGTTTCATCGTCTGCACGCCCGACGTGAAGCTCGGCCCCGGCATCGTCGCCAAGGCCGCCGCCAACAATCTCAAGCTGATGACTGTCGATGACCGCCTGGTCGGCGCCGACGGCAAGGCGCTGGAAGACGTGCCGCATATGGGCATCTCGGCAACCAAGATCGGCGAGGCGGTCGGCCAGGCGATCGTCGACGAGATGAAGGCGCGCGGCTGGAAGGCCGACGAGGTCGGCGCCATCCGCGTCTCTTACGACCAACTGCCGACCGCCGTCGACCGCGTCGAAGGCGCCATCTCGGTGCTCAAGGCAAACGGCTTCAAGGCCGAGAACATTTTTGACGCCCCTCAGGCCAAGACCGATACGGAAGCTGCCCTCAATGCGGCGACCGTCGTGCTCAACGCCCATGCCGAGATCAAGAAGTGGGTTTCTTTCGGCCTCAACGACGAAGCGGTGCTGGGTGCGGTGCGTGCCTCCGAAAGCGTCGGCATCCCCGCTGATAGCGTGATCGGCGTTGGCATTGGCGGCGCGGATTCGGCGATCAACGAGTTCAAGAAGCCGACGGCCACCGGCTTCGTCGGCACCGTGATCATCTCGCCGAAGCGTCATGGCTACGAAACGGCGCTCAACATGTATGACTGGGTTGCCAGCAACAAGGAGCCGGAGAAGCTGATCCTGACTTCCGGTGCACTCGCCAAGCGCGACGACTACCAGAAGGTCCGCCAGGGCCTCGGCATCGAATAATCCTCCCTGTACAAACAGGCGGCGGCTCATCCCGCCGCCTGTTTGCCATTCCATAAGAGGATCGCTGCCCGTGTCCTTTCTCGACTTCTCGCACATCACCAAGACCTATCCGGGCGTCAAGGCGCTGTCGGACGTCTCGTTCGGCGTCGACAAAGGCGCCGTGCATGGGCTGATGGGCGAGAACGGCGCCGGCAAATCCACCCTGATCAAGATACTGTCCGGCGACCAGCATGCCGATCAGGGCGAGATCCGCATCGACGGCAGGGTTCAGGCCTATACGTCGACCCGGGATGCCTTCGACAATGGCGTCATCGTCATTCATCAGGAACTGCAGCTGGTTCCTGAACTCACCGTTGCCGAAAATCTCAGCCTCGGTCGTTTCCCTGCCAACGCCGGCATCATCGCCGGCCGCCGGATGCTGGACGACGTCGGCGCCAAGCTGAAATCGGCCGGCATCGACATCGACATGCGCCGCAAGGTCAAGACGCTGTCCATCGGCGAACGCCAGATGGTCGAGATCGCCAAGGCGATCATGCTCGACGCACGCGTTATCGCGCTGGACGAACCGACCTCGTCGCTGTCCTCGCGCGAAAGCGAAATCCTGTTTGCCCTGATCGACCGCCTGCGCGGCGAGGGCAAGGTCATCATCTACGTCTCGCACAGGCTCGACGAAGTGTTCCGGCTCTGCGACAGCCTGACCGTGCTGCGCGACGGCAAGCTCGCGGCGCACCATGCGTCGCTGAAAGGCGTCACCCGCGACCAGGTCGTCGCCGAAATGGTCGGCCGCGAGATTTCGGATATCTGGGGTTTTCGCGCACGAAAAACGGGCGATGTCCGCCTGAAGGTCGACGCTCTCAGCGGCCCCAAACTGAAGACGCCGGCCAGTTTCGAGGCGAGGGCAGGCGAGATCGTCGGCTTCTTCGGCCTGATCGGCGCCGGGCGCTCGGAACTGATGCGGCTGGTCTATGGCGCCGATCCGCGCTCGGGCGGCACCATCACCGTCGACGGCAAGCTGGTCCCTGCCACCGATCCGCGTGGTACGATCCGGGCCGGCATCGTGCTGTGTTCGGAGGATCGCAAGCATGACGGCATCATCCAGGGCCGCTCGGTCGAGGAGAACATCAACATCTCGTCGCGGCGCCATCACACGCGCTTCGGCGTGTTGAACCGCGCCAGCGAGATCGCCACCGCCGAAACCTTCATCAAGAAGCTCAAGGTGCGCACGCCGTCGCGCAAGCAGGACATCATCAACCTCTCCGGCGGCAACCAGCAGAAGGTCATTCTTGGCCGCTGGCTGTCCGAACAAGGGGTGCGGGTGCTCATTGTCGACGAGCCGACGCGCGGCATCGACGTCGGTGCCAAATCGGAAATCTATGAACTGCTCTACCAGCTTGCGCAGGACGGCATGGCGATCGTTGTCGTCTCGTCCGAACTGCCGGAGGTGATGGGCATCTGCGATCGCATTCTGGTGATGTGCGGCGGCCGCGTCAGCGCCGAGCTCACCCGCGACCAGTTCGCCGAAAGGGCGATCCTGGCCGCCGCTCTCCCCGATCAGAAAACCCCCGACGCGATCGCATCTTGAGGACTTTTGGCATGACCGACCAGTTGAAAAAAATCCTGCTCGGCGAACAGGGCCTCGTCGTCATCTTTGTCGTCGCCTTCGCGCTGGTGTCGGCTCTGGTGCCGAATTTCCTCACCGACCGCAATATGCTCGGCCTGCTGCAGTCGGTGGTCACCGTCGGTATCGTCGCCTGCACCATGATGTTCTGCCTTGCCGCACGCGACTTCGACCTGTCGGTCGGCTCCATCGTCGCCTTTGCCGGCATGGTCGCTGTGATGGCGTCGAATTACACCGGCTCGATCCTGCTTGGCCTCTTGGCGGCAATTGCCAGCGGCGCCTTCGTCGGCTTCATCAATGGCGTCGTCATCGCCAAATTCCGCATCAACGCGCTGATCACGACGCTGGCCACCATGCAGATCGTGCGCGGGTTTGCGCTGATTGCGTCCGACGGCCGCGCCGTCGGCATCAACAGCCCGGATTTCTACCAGCTCGCGCTGTCCAAACTGCTCGGCATTCCGACGCCGGTCTGGGTGCTCGCCATCCTGTTTTGCATCTTCGGCTTCGTCCTCAACCGCACCGTCTTCGGCAAGAACACATTGGCCATCGGCGGCAATCCGGAGGCTTCGCGCCTTGCCGGCGTCAATGTCGACCGGACGCGCATCTGGATTTTTGCGCTGCAAGGCGTCGTCTGCGGCATCGCCGGCATCCTGCTGGCGTCGCGCATCACCTCGGGCCAGCCCAACGCGGCGGTCGGACTGGAACTCTCGGTCATCTCGGCCTGCGTGCTCGGCGGCGTCTCGCTTGCCGGCGGCCGCGCCACCATGTCGGGCGTCATCGTCGGCGTGCTGATCATGGGCATCGCCGAGAACGCCATGAACCTGCTCAACATCCCGGCCTTTTACCAGTACATCGTGCGCGGCGTTATTTTGCTCCTGGCCGTGCTGCTCGACAATCTGCGCTCGTCGGCTTTGGGCCGGCGTTGAGTCGGGGCAGGGCATGTCGGCTGGAATACTACTGGAAAGCAATCGGCTGTGCGTCGAGATCAGCCCCTCTGGCAGCGCAATCGTCAACGGCCATACGGCCGACGGGGTGCCATTCCTGCGTCCCTACCAAGGCGAGGCCGAGTTCGACGTTGTGCACTGCGCTTGCTTTCCGATGGTGCCGATCGGCAATCGCGTCGAGGGCAATGCGTTTTCCTGCGGCGGTCAAAACTTCACGCTGGCGCCCAACACGACTGATCCTTTCTATATTCACGGTGACGGCTGGCAGGCGAACTGGAAGGTCGAGGAGCATCGCGTCGACCGCCTCGATTTGGCCTTCGATCATCCGCGCCGCGTCGACTCGCCCTATGTCTACCATGCGCGACAGTCGTTCCGGCTCGCCGGCGCGCGGCTGGAACTCCGGCTTGCCGTCGAAAATACCGGCGTCATTCCACTGCCATTCGGCCTCGGTTTCCATCCATTCTTTCCGCGCACGCCGCGGACGACCTTGTTTGCGCCGGCCGAAACCTGGTGGACAGAGCGCGACGGGCACCTTCCAGCGTCCAGGAGCGCCATTGCCGACGATGTCGCTTTCTCAACGCCGCGCCATTTGCCCGACCGTTGGCTGAACAATGGCTTCGAAGGGTGGAGCGGCATCGCGCGCATCATCTGGCCGGAGCATTGTCTGGGGATCGACATCGAGGCGGACGCGGAGCTCGACCGCTACATGCTCTTTGCGCCGGACACGGACCGAAGCTTCTTCTGCCTGGAGCCGATGAGCCATACCCCAAATGCGTTGAAGCATTTCGATGCCGACCCAATGGGGATCAAGGTACTTTCCCCCGGCGAGGTTCTCAGAGCAAGATTCGCAATGACCGTCTTCGACTGGAGCGACAACCATGGCTGAGCGCCTTTCCGGCAAACGCATCTTCCTGACCGGCGCCGCGCAAGGCATCGGGCTGGCGATCGCCGAGGCCTGCCTTGCCGAAGGCGCAAGACTGTTCCTGGTCGACCGCGACGGCGCACTGCTGGACAAGACCGTCGCGGGCCTCGCCGTGCCGCGCGGCCATGTCGGGCATGCGGCAGCCGACATCAGCGACGGTGCCGCGATTGCCGCTGTCGTCAGCCAAGCGGCCGCCGAGATCGGCCCCATCAACGCGCTGATCAACAATGCCGGGGTCAATGTGTTCTCGACGCCGCTCGAGGCGACCGAGGAGGAATGGAACCGCAACTTCGACGTCAACGTCAAGGGCGCCTGGAATTGCAGCAAGGCGGTGTTGCCGGGCATGATCGCGAGCGGCGGCGGCGCCATCCTCAACATCGCCTCGACGCACAGCTTCACCATCATCCCACACACCTTTCCCTATCCGGTCGCCAAGCACGCGCTGCTCGGCCTGACCAAATCGCTGGCGCTCGAATATGCGGCGCAAGGGGTGCGCGTGAACGCGCTGGCGCCCGGCTATGTCGAAACCCAGAAGGCGATCGACTACTGGAACAGCTTTGCCGATCCGGCCACAGCACGCGCCAACACCATGGCGCTACATCCTGGCGGCCGCATCGCCACGGCGCGCGAGATTGCGCTGGCTGCGGTGTTCATGATTTCCGACGAGTGCCCGTTCATGAATGCGGCCACGCTCGTCGTAGATGGTGGGCTGAGCCAGCTCCAGCATCCAGCCTGAATTCCGGGAAAATCATGACCAAGAGACGATCGCAGCACTGGTTCGGCGGGCAGGGCAAGGACGCCTTCATTCACCGCAGCTGGATGAAGAACAACGGCCTGCCCGACGATGCCTTCGACGGCCGCCCGGTGATCGGCATCTGCAACACCTTCTCCGAATTCACGCCTTGTCACGTGCATTTCCGTGGCCTGATCGAGCACATCAAGGCGGGCGTGCTGGAAGCCGGCGGCCTGCCGCTGGAATTCCCGGTCTTCTCCTGCGGCGAATCCAATCTGCGCCCGACGGCGATGCTGTTCCGCAATCTCGCCTCGATGGATGTCGAGGAAGCGATCCGCGGCAATCCGATGGACGGTGTCGTGCTGATGGCAGGCTGCGACAAGACCACCCCGTCGCTGGTCATGGGCGCGGCCTCCTGCGACCTGCCGTCGATCGTCATTTCCGGCGGGCCGATGCTCAATGGCCGTTTCCAGGGCCGCGAGATAGGTTCCGGCACCGATGTCTGGAAATTCTCCGAGGATGTCCGCGCCGGCGTGATGAGCGAGCAGGATTTCGCTAATGCCGAGAGTGCCATGTCACGCTCGCCGGGTCATTGCATGACCATGGGCACGGCCTCGACCATGGCCTCGATGGTCGAAGCGCTCGGCCTGGCGCTGCCGGGCAACGCTGCCTATCCGGCGGTCGACGCGCGCCGCAGTCGCATCGCCCGCATGACGGGGCGGCGCATCGTCGAGATGGTCAATGAGAATCTCCGCCCGTCCGCCATCCTCAAGAAAGAAGCTTTCGCCAACGCCATCCGTGTCAATGGTGCCATCGGCGGCTCGACCAATGCGGTCGTGCATCTGCTGGCGATTGCCGGCCGCGTCGGCACCGAACTGACACTGGACGATTGGGATCGGTATGGCCGCGATGTACCGACCATCCTCGACCTGATGCCGTCAGGCCGCTTCCTGATGGAGGACTTCTGCTACGCAGGCGGCATTCCGGCGGTCATGAAGGAGATTGGCGATCTGCTCGATCTCGACGTGCTGACCGTCACCGGCAAGACCGTGCGCGACAACATCCGTGACGCTGAAAACTACAATCCCGAGGTGATCCGCCCGCGCGACAAGGCGCTTACTCCCAATGGCGGTATCGCGGTGCTGCGTGGCAATCTGGCGCCCGACGGCGCCATCATCAAGCCGTCAGCCGCGTCACCGGCCCTGATGAAGCATCGCGGCCGCGCCGTCGTCTTCGAGGACATCGACGACTACAAGGCGCGCGTCGACGATCCCGCGCTCGACGTCGACGAAGCGTCGATCATGGTGCTGAAGAATTGCGGCCCCAAGGGCTATCCGGGGATGGCCGAGGTCGGCAACATGGCGCTGCCCCGGAAGCTGCTGAAGCAGGGTGTCCGCGACATGATCCGCATCTCCGATGCCCGCATGTCCGGCACCGCCTTCGGCACCGTCGTGCTGCATGCCGCACCCGAAGCCGCCATCGGCGGCCCGCTGGCGCTGGTCAGGAGCGGCGACTTCATCGAGCTCGACGTCGAAGCAAGGAAGCTGCATCTCGACGTGTCGGCACAGGAGCTGGCGCGGCGTCGTGAATCCTGGCTACCGCCCGTCCCGGCGATGCGCGGCGGCTATCAGGGCCTCTATGTCGACCGTGTCCTGCAGGCGGACCGCGGCGCCGATCTCGACTTTCTCGTCGGATGCCGTGGCCACGCCATTCCACGCGAAAGCCATTGAGGCCGACCAGCATGCCCAATTTCCGGCCTGACGATTTCCACGGCATTCACGCCATTCTCTACGCGCTCTTTGACGCGAACGAACAACTGGACCGCGCGGCGATGCGTCGGCAGGTCGAGATCTGCCTGGCGACGGGCGTGCACGGCATGGCGGCGCTCGGCCTGGCGACGGAAGTCGCCAAGCTGACCGAGGCCGAGCGCCGGACGATCATGGACTGGACGGCGGAAGATACGGCTGGAAAAGTGCCGCTTGCCTTCACCATCTTCGGCGCTTCGGTGGCTGAGCAGGTGGCACAGCTTCGCCATGCTGAAAGCGTGGGAGCGGATTGGGTGATCCTGCAGCCGCCGCCGGTCGGATCCTATGGTGCGCTGGAATACACCAGGTTCTTCGGCCGCGTCGCCGAGGCAACCGACCTGCCGGTGGCGATCCAGAACGCGCCGGCGTTTTTCGGGCGCGGCCTGTCATCGGACGAGATCCGCGAACTTGTCACGCTTCATCCCAACATAAGGCTGATCAAGGGCGAAGGCCCTGTCACCGACATTGCCGGATTAATCGAACGCACCGAAGGCCGGATACCCGTTTTCAACGGACGCGGCGGCCTTGAACTGATCGACAATTTCCGCATCGGTTGCCGCGGCATGATCCTGGCGCCTGATGGCATCGACCTCGCCGTGCGCGCCTACAATGCGTTTCGGATCGGTGACGAAGCGACGGCCGAGGCCGAGTACGCAAGAATGCTGCCGGCAGCGGTCTTCGTCATGCAGGGCATCGAGAACCTGATCTGCTACGGCAAGCGGCTGTTCGGCGCCCGCGCAGGCATCCCGATACACGACCGGGCTCCGGCGATGCGGCCCAACGAGACCGGCGTGGCGATGGTGGCGCGCTTTGCGGCTGGCCTCGGTCGGTTGCCTGGCTGAACGGCAACTGCCCTTCAATAGGTCGTCCGCCCACCCGACAGGTCGAACGTGGAGGCGGTCGTGAAACTGTTCTCCTTGGAGACGAGCCAGGCGACCATCGCCGCGGCTTCGTCGACCTCCAGCAGGCGGCCGCGCGGAATGCGCGAGCGCATATATTCGATGTGCTCCGGCGTCAGCTGTTCGAGGATGCGCGTCTGTGCCGTGGCCGGCGAGATGCAGTTCACGGCGATGTCGTACTGCGCCAGTTCCTTGCCGAGCGACTTGGTCAAGCCGATGACCGCCGCCTTCGAGGCTGAATAGGCGGAGGCGTTGGGGTTGCCCTCCTTGCCGGCGACGGAAGCGATGTTGACGATCCGTCCGTAATTGCGCTCCTTCATCCCGGGAACCACGGCGCGATTGACGTAGAACGTACCGTTTACGTTGACGTCGATGACCTTCTTCCACGTCTCGATGTCGTAGACGTCGAGCGGGGCGGCAGGGCCGGCAATTCCGGCGGAATTGACCAGAATGGAAATCTTGCCGGCCAGATCTTCGGTCCTGGCGCGCGCCGCGTCCACCGACGTCCAATCGGCGACGTCCACGATCTCTGTCGTGGCAGCGTTGCCGAGTTCCTTCTTGGCGGTTTCGAGGCGGGCCTCATCGAGATCCCACAAGCTGACCGTCGCGCCGGAAGCGACGAAACGCCTGGCCATCGCGAAGCCGAGGCCTTGGGCGCCACCGGTGACCACAGCGTGCTGGCCGTCAAGATCGATCCTGTTCATGTCGAGCGGTTCTTTCCGTTTGAGCTACTTCCGGGATAAAGGCCGGCCTGTGCAGGCCGGCGATCGCTACATGGTCGCGCCAAGGCTCCATGGCACGAACTCGTTGTCGCCATAGCCGAGCGCTTCCGACCTGGTGCGCCCGCCGGAAGCGACGCGCAGGATCTCGGCAAAGATCTCCTCGCCCTTCTCGGCCAGCGAGACGCCGTCCAGTATGTCTCCGCAATTGATATCCATGTCCTCGCGCATCTGCTCGAAGATGAAGGTGTTGGAGGCAAGCTTGATCGAGGGCGTCGGCTTGCAGCCGAAGGCCGAACCGCGGCCGGTGGTGAAGCACAATATGTTGGCGCCGCCGGCGACCTGCCCGGTGGCCGAGACCGGGTCGTAGCCGGGCGTATCCATGAAGACGAGGCCGCGCTCGTTGATCGGCTCGGCATATTCCAGCACCGCCCGCAGATTGGTGGTGCCGCCCTTGGCGGAAGCGCCGAGCGATTTCTCCAGGATGGTCGTCAACCCACCCAGCTTGTTGCCGGGCGAAGGGTTGTTGTTCATCTCCATGTCGTGCCTGGCGGTATAATCCTCCCACCAGCGGATGCGTTCGATCAGCTTTTCGCCCACCGCGCGGCTCTCGGCGCGCAAGGCGAGGAGATGTTCGGCGCCATAGATCTCGGGCGTCTCCGAGAGCACCGCCGTACCGCCTTGCCCGACAAGCAGGTCCACCGCAGCACCTAGTGCCGGATTGGCGCTGATGCCGGAGTAACCGTCCGATCCGCCGCATTGCAGCGCAAGCACCAGTTCGGAGGCTGGTTGCGGCGTCCTTTCGGCGGCGTTCACCGTAGGCAGCATGTCGACGATCGCCTTCACGCCAGCCTCGACCGTCTTTCGCGTACCGCCGGTTTCCTGGATGGTCATCGTGCGGAAAATCGTGCTCTCCTCGATGTTGTACGACTGCATCCAGCGTGGGATCTGGAACGCTTCGCAGCCGAGTCCGACCATCAGCACGCCGCCGACATTGGGGTTCGTGGCAAAGCCCCATTGAGTCCGTTTCAACAGGTCGTAAGCGGGACCCTTGGTGTCGATGCCGCAGCCAGTGCCGTGGACGAGTGCGATGATACCGTCGACATTGGGATAGTCGTGCAGGATGCCAGACCGGTTGACCTCGTCGGTGATGAACCGGGCGACGCTGGCAGAGCAGTTCACCGAGGTCAGGACGGCAATGAAGTTGCGCGTGCCCACCTTGCCGCTCGGTCGGCGGTAACCCATGAAAGTAGCGCGCTCGGCCTCGGCAACGATCTCGGTTTGCCTGGTATTCGTGCCGAAGACGTAGTCGCGTTCGAAATTTCGCAGATACACATTGTGCTCGTGAACCCAGTCGCCGGCGACGATTGGTTCCCGCGCAAAACCGATGGTCTGGCCGTATTTCACGATCGGCTGGTCCGAGCCGATGTCGCGCAAGGCCATTTTGTGCCCGCGCGGTATGCGTGCCCTGGCAGCCACGTCACCGGCTTTTTCGCCGATCTTCAACGGATCGACCGCCAGAAGAATGTTGTCGGCCCCCGAAAGCTTGATGAACCGCGCCATGACCCAAACTCTGAAAAAGTTCTCCGCGACAGGAGGTCGAGAGACAAGAAATGATTTGGAATACTAATATAATAGAATGTCAGAGGTCAAGGAGGTCAAGGCCGGAGACTGCATGAGGTCGTCGTGAAAGACGGACCGGTCGCCACGTCGTTGGGGCATATCCGGGAGAGAAAGCGACTGCCCGACAACGTTCTGGTCAATCGAGATGGAAGACCTCTTCCATGGCCGCCCACCATTCGCCGTCGGCGCGCGTCGGCAGCGGCGTCTGCATGGGGTCGCACAGTTCCCACCATTTGGGCATGGCCGGCGACTCGCTCATCCGCGCTGCATCCCTGGCGAAGTCGCTGCCGTGATACTCCCAGCAGGCGAACAGAAGGTTCTCCGGTTCGCGCAGGAAGATCGAATAGTTGCGGATGTTGGCGCGGCTGATGACGTCGAGCACTTCGGGCCAGACGGCGGCGTGGACGCGCTTATAGTCCGCGATCGCCTCGGCTTTCACGCCGATACAAAGTCCCATTCTTTGCATGCTGGTTGCTCGCGGGGCTTCAGCCGAGAAGGTCGGCGGCGACTTCGAGCGTGTTGCGGAACGACGTCTCGAGATGATGTTCCATGGCCCGTGCCGCACCCTCGGCGTCGTGGCGCTTCAGGGCGTCGAAAATGGCCTCGTGCTGCTCGATCGTCTGTTCGCCATAACCCGGTCTTGGGATGGCGAGATAGCGCCCGCGATCCATCTGTGCCTTTGAGATGTCGACGGCTCTCCAGATCATCGGCAGGCCGCAGATCTCGGCTATGGTGCGGTGGAAGACATCGTCGAGTTGTATCGCGGTGGCATATCTGCCGCGGGATATGGCAAGCCGGTGCGCCGCCATGTTGTCTTCCAGCAATTCGCTGGCTGCCGCTGTGAACTTGGCGGCCGCGCGTCGGGCGCTTTCCATCTCCAGTGCCCGCCGGATGACATAGGCTTCTTCCAGGTCGGCCCGGCTGATCGGAGCAACATAGGTGCCGGTCTGCGCCAGGATCTTGACCAGGCCCTCGTCGCTGATGCGCTTGACCGCTTCGCGAACGGGGGTGCGAGACACCCCCAGGGCCTCCGCGATGGCGACCTCGTTGATGACCTCTCCCGGCTTCAACTGCCCGACGACGATCAGGTTGCGGATCTTGTGGTAGATCTGATCGCGGAGCGGAAGAGCCCGATTGAGCGTCGAAGGATCCAGGTCCATTGCAAATCCGTGTCTTCGTTCACCAGAAATGGCCAGATAATACTAGAATGTCAATTGGAACGCATCCAATACAAGCGTGGGGTCGGGGACGCACCACGTCATGACGACCCGCCGGAATCCAGCTTGCCAGAACTGTTATATTAGTGCAATAGTGAGGATGAACGATGGAAAATTCAGTCCGGGACTGAGGCTTGGATCTTCAACAGCGCAGGCCATTCAAGCTTGTTCGAAGAAGCCCGACTGCGTTTGCAGCGCTATTATACTAACATATCGAAGGCCGATGTAGCGCACCGGCCGGCCGCCAGGAGGAACCTAGCCAGATATGACCGTCGCCGCCGATTGCGCCTTGGATATGCGAGGCATCAGCAAGAACTTTCCAGGCGTGAAGGCTCTGTCCAACGTCAATTTTGCCGTGAAATTCGGCACCGTTCATGCGGTCGTGGGTGAGAACGGCGCCGGCAAATCGACGCTCATGAAGATCCTCAACGGATCCTACGCGCCCACCAGCGGCACGATCAAAGTCGGTGGCGCCGAGGTGCGCATGCGCCGGCCCGCCGACGCCCAGGCGCTCGGCATCCGCATGGTGCACCAGGAAATCAATCTGGTCCCCGACCTGACCGTCGCCGAGAACGTCTATCTCGGCCGCATGCCCGGCAAATGGACCTTTCTGCGCAAGCGCGAGATGGTCAGGGCGGCGGCTGCCGTCCTCGACGAGCTCGGAGCGGCCATCAATCCGCGTGAACGGCTCGGCAACCTTTCTATCAGCCAGCAGCAGCTCGTCGAGATCGCCAAGGCCTATGCGGCGCAGCCGAGGATCATCGTGCTGGACGAGCCGACATCCAGCCTCAGCGAGCATGAGACGGCGGCGCTGTTCCGGATCCTGCGCAAGATGCGCGATGACGGCATCGCCATCGTCTACATCAGCCATCGGCTGAAGGAGGTGCTCGAAATCGCCGATGAGGTGACGGTGCTGCGCGATGGCTCAATGATCGAGACGCGTCCGATCAAGGGCATAAAGGCTGCCGATATGATCAGGCTGATGGTCGGTCGCGAAGTTAGCAATGTCTTCCCGAAAAGTCCGGCCGCGATCGGCAAGTCCGTGTTGCGCGTGGAGCATATCAGCGACCGACAGCGCTTCCGCGATGTCAGCTTCGATGTGCGCGCCGGCGAGATACTGGGCTTGACCGGCTTGGTGGGCGCTGGTCGCACCGAGGTTGCCCGCGCAATCTTCGGCCTGTCGCGGCTTGTCGAGGGCACGGTCAGCGTCAACGGACGCGAGGTCTCGATCAACTCGCCATCCCAGGCGGTCAGGGCAGGCATTGCCTATGTTCCGGAAGATCGCAAGGGCGATGGCGTCGTGCCTGGAATGTCGGTCCGGGAAAACATCAGCCTGCCCATCCTGCGCCGCCTGACCC
>NZ_RZRP01000530.1:0-4447 GCF_003997795.1 Mesorhizobium sp. M7A.F.Ca.US.005.03.2.1
CTCAGCGGCATACCGGGTCCTGCAGCGTCGTCGGGATCCTGGACCACGCTGACGCCGCCGCAAGTCTTGATGGCGCGGAGGCCCGCGGTGCCGTCGGAGAGGTTGCCTGTGAGCACGACCCCAATTACGCTGCCACCAAAGCTGCAGGCCGCCGATCGGAAGAGGGGGTCGATGGCGGGGCGCGCCAGATTCTCCCGCGGCCCGCGTCGCAGCAGCATGTGATCGTCGTGTAAAAGCAGGTGAGCTCCGGGCGGTGCAACGAAGATGTGCCCATTTTCAACCGCCATGCCGCTTGCGGCATTCGCTACGGGCATGTTGGCAGCGCGACCGAGAATGTCGCCGAGGTAACTCGTGGGGCCGACGTGCTGTACGATGAGGAGGGCCGCCGGAATGTCCGGCGGGATATCGCGGACAAGTCTCTTCAGCGCGTCGACGCCCCCCGCCGAGGCTCCGATTGCGACAATGCACCGGTTCTCGCAACCGTGGGCACGCATCTTCTCCGGCTGTCCCGCATGTTCCGACTCTGGTCGTGGTGCGGCGGTGGCCATGTGCTTCACCCACCTTCAGTAAAGATGTCGATGCGAGCGCTCCGGCCAGTCCTCTGCTGCCGGTCGGATGCCCCGCTTTCGTCGCCAGCTTCCTGACCCATCGCCGGACATAGGTGCCCGGCAACGACGTTGGGCTCCGAACTAACGCTTACGTGCGCGTTTGACGGCAGCCTCTGCCACGGCGGGGGCCTCCTGAATGCTTGCCGCGCCGCCAAAATCCGCGTTCTTGGTACGGCCAGCTCCCGGGCCCGCACCGAGATCAGCGCCTGTGGTCGGATCGGAAGCCGGATCGGAAAGAGTACGGTCGGCCATCTTGGCCACCACCTTCATGTCCTTGGCCCCCAGCTTGACAGTTGCCAGGCCGTCTCCGCCGTCGACGGGCATCACCTCTTCAAGGTTATCGATCCGATCCCACTCTTCGCCGGAGTTCCAGGGCCCGGTGATATCGCCGTCGCCTTGAGAGGTGTTGACGTACATGCTGGCGTATTTCTCTACGCCCGGGAGCTTGCCTGACGGGAAATTGTTTTCGATCGCGTAAAGCGCTTTTTCAAATGACTTCTGGTGCGCAATCTCGCGCGTCATCAGGAAGCCGAGCGCGTCCTTGATGCCGGGGTCGTCGGTGATGTTGATGAGGCGTTCGTAAACGATCTTGGCGCGAGCTTCGGCGGCGATATTCGATCGCAGGTCCACCGTAGGCTCGCCGCGCGAGTCGACATAGGCGGCGGTCCAGGGAACGCCGGCTGAGTCGCAAAGCGCGGGAGCGCCGCCGAACAGAATCGATTCCTTGGCCGTTGTACCGCTGGCGCCGATCATCAGGTAAAGGTCCGCTTCCTTCATTTGGCCCTCGGCAAGTTGTGCCTTGAGCCCCTTGTTCAGCATGGTGACGATCGATCCCACCACTTCGAGGTGGCTGAGTTCCTCGGTTGCGATGTCGAGCAACATGTCGCGACGCCCAAGATCGTCTTCGCCGAGCCCTTGCGTGAAATAGCGCATCGCTGCGGCCAGCTCGCCGTCGGCGCCGCCGAATTGTTCCATGATCATGCACGCCAGTCTGGGGTTTGGCTCCGAGACACGGACGGTGTATTGCAGGCGCTTGTTGTGCATGAACATTGACATTCCTCCGGGTGCGTTGGCATGCCCAACTCATGCTTCGGAGGAATGTTCCATATCTGCTCGAAGCCGCGCTATCGCGGGCTCTATGTCGATGGGCGCAAATGCCAAAGCCTATAGCCTCAGCGGCTTGCAGGACAAGAGCAGCCGGAGCGCCCTCGTGAATGAGCGACGCAAAGCGGAGAAGTCATACCTTACGGCTCGGTTGAGTGTCCATTTGTAGCCAGGCGCTCAAGCACCTTCCGGGATTCTTCGATTTTCTGTCGCGTCGCTTGAATGGTCGCTTGTAAGTCTTCCAAATGCGCATCAGCCCGCCGCTGGAACATACGTGCGCTTTCGATGACATCGCTCGGCTTCGACGGGATCATTGCTATCACTCCGTTGGCGGAACTGAACCTGTCTCAGCGTCCGGATACGTCGCCGTTGTTCAGATAGATCAAAGAAGAAAAGCGCCAGTGACTCTCTCGTCTTTAAGGAGAAGTTCCTGATACAGTTTTTATCGGGCAACTCCTGTGTCCATCGGCAACGGGTTCACCCCGCAGATCGAAGCCGATGGCCTTCCCTTGTCCTGCCTAGGCGTGAACAATCAGGCCGACCAGATCCTCATCGCTGCACTCGCAGGCAGGGAGCCGATTTCGGATGTCGGCTATCACAACGGACGTCGAGATAATGTCGCTGCTGCGGTAACCAGAAAGCCACATCAGATTTGGACCTATAGGTTTCGAGGCTGGCAGCTTTCTCTTGAATGAAGTTGCGCATGCTGTTGCCCCACCATAGTTGAGAGTTCCCGACGCCTGGAGCTCAACAATTGCTTACTGAGCTTTAATTGCGTTAGGGCAGCGCTGTCGACGTTAAAAGCGGTCCTTGGTACGGTTGCAGACACTGTTTCCCATCCTACATCCCTATAGCGGCCGGACTGCCGCTGGCGGAGACACCGGTTGCCACGCTTTTTCTTGCACCTTGTCCTAGCCGGACGTCGGCGGCCTGATCCGGAGGGTAGTGAGCTCCCCGACAACGAAAGCGCCGTTCGCGAAGCGATTTGGGCAGCCAAGGACCTGATGGCCGAGGAATTGCGCGCTGGCAAACCGTTGATAAGTGATGCCGCGTTTGAGGTCGCGCTCGACGACGGGACGGTCATCGCAACCGTCACCTTCGTTGCCGCCGCCGACTATGGCTAGATTTTACCGAGCAGCCGCTCATATTCATGTTCCGGCTCGCTATAGGTGCCGTCGGCGATCTGAAACAGGCCATCGCGATCGCGGATAAGGATCTCACCTCGGTTTGCCCTGATCAGGCCCTTGCCTTCAAGTTCCTGAAGGGCGACGGTCACGCCAGGTCGCCGCACACCGAGCATAACAGACATGAACTCATGGGTGATCGCAAACCTGTCATTCCTTACCCTGTCCTGGCACATCAGCAGCCAGCGCGCCAAGCGTTCATCCAATTTCGATCGGGCATTCACCAGGGCGGTGTAGCTGGTTTGGATGAAGAGCGTTTGCACATAGAGAAGCAGCAGGGCCTTAAGCGTCGTGCTTTCTGACATGGCTGCGGATAATGCCAATGCAGGAATCTGGAATCCGTCCCCGGCGATCTGCATGTAGGTATCATGTGCGGCGCGATTGCCGCCAAGCACCAACAGTGCGCCGGTCATGCCTTCCAGACCGATGAGGCCCACCTCGGTATCGCGGCCTTTCGGGAACTTGGCAACCACCGAAGCGATGCCGCTTTCCAGAAAATAGACGTATTCGATGGGGGCCTTCGCGGTCTCAAGCGGAGTGCGCAATGGCAGATCCACCCGTTTAAGATGTCGCTCAAGTAGGTCCAGGTCAACGGGAGAAAGCCGCTTCAACAGGGCATTACGGCAACTGTTGTTTGGCTGGTTAGACATAACTCCACCCTCCATAGGGCAAGAGCTCTGTGATCTCCCAGCCGTTCGCGCCCGTGAAAACGTGCGAACGATAGGTCATATATAGGTTCTGCTGGTCACAACACCTAATCACGTTAGGCATTATGGCCGGGCACCGGACTTTTCCGCCGCGCGCGAAAAGGGGAATTCTAGAACAAGGACCTCGCGCTCATCGAAGATTTCGAAGACATCGCCGGTTAGGACCGGCTTGCCGGCCAGTAATCCCTCAGCCAAGATCTCCTTGGCCGAAGCCATGGCATCGTCTTCTACGTCTTGCAAGTTTGCGAACTCCTGCCCCTCTGGATCCTGGAGGAGCTGCCCGTCCCGGGTTCGAATGTGAAAGAAGAATCTGGGCATGGCTGCTCCACCTTTTTCGACTTTTAAATGCAGCACGCTTGATGAATAGCGTCGGAAACGTACCAAGCGGGGATATCCACGTGGGCGCCTGACCTGGCTAATCAGTTGCTCAGCGGAGGCTTTGCGTTGAGCTCGACCTGCCAAACCGGACGCCGATGCCATGCGCGATGGCGCTGGCGGCTATCAGTTCGGGAGTAACTGTCGAATGGCGGCTTCTGCCATGGAGGTCGAAATGACCTCATGGCGCCTTTTCCTCGTTTCGACATATTCTTCGACGAGCATTTTCAGGCGTCTTGCTGCCATATCGTCTGCAAACATCGGTTTGCTCCCGTCGGTTGACGGCCGCGTTGGTTCGCGCGTCATATTTCGATCGGTGAACCCGCGACACGAACGTTCTCGGTGAGCAAAGCTGCTGCTGAGTGATTTGTTCCGGCAGTCCGAGGACTTGGTTATTCCCAGACAATTGGCTGGTCGGTGCGTGGTCACAGCGGCACCGGGGTAGCTCCGCCTCTCCCCGCTATTAGGG
>NZ_RZRP01000531.1:0-4442 GCF_003997795.1 Mesorhizobium sp. M7A.F.Ca.US.005.03.2.1
AGGCTTGCCGACGAACGACGCTGACGCCTTACGAGGCCTTCTTGATCGACGTCACGATGCCGGTCTTGTCATCGACGGTCACCGCCACCTTGGCGCCGACCTTCAGTTTCCCGATCGTCGCTTCGGGCGACAGCTGGTAGATCTTGCCGTCGTCGAGGGTGATCGACTTGGTCGTCGGATCGACGGCCTGAATGGTGCCCTGAACGGTCGCGGCATAAGCGGTGCCGAGGAAGGCGAGCAGAGCAGCGGTGGTTGCGAGGGTCTTCTTCATTGGTAAGCACTCCGTGCTGTTTCACTTTTCCGGACCGCCGCCTTGGGAAACGACAGCACCGGACGGCCTGAAACTGGACGGAAAGCGCACCCTCCGCAAATCACATTGGGTGAATTTTCGCAAACAATATCATAGGCTTAATTCCGACACATTATCTGCGACCTAGATCATTTCAGGCCGCTTCGGCTCCCCCAATGAACGCACTTCTGTCCGCGAAAAGAGTCACTTGGCCGATTGTGACGGGCGGCTTTCGATCACCACGCAGCCGCCGCAATCCATCTCGGGCGGCATCACGAAACAGAGCGCTGACCGATCGTCGATACACATTTTGTCTCGCGGATCAGTTCAAAAACCGCCACGCCAACGCTGATCAAACTCGCGCTACGGTTGCAAACCGACGTCGAATGCGGGATGGTGTCGACCGTTGACATGAAGGGGGGCCTTCCATGAAGCTTGCAGTCCGGACTGCGATGTCCCTGATGCTGGCGTTTGCTCCAGGATTGGCCGGCGCACAAGCCACGGATCCGGGCGACGACAAAACAATTATCTTCACTCCCGGCGACCCAGAGATGGCAGCGGCGACCGCGCAGGCGCTCGCCAGCCTGGACGACTTCCTGGCACTGTCCGAGGCGCCTCCCGCCGACACAGAGAGGTTCAAATTGAAGGTCAAGGTACGGGACGGCAACGTCACCGAACACTTCTGGGTCATACCGTTCCGCCGCACCGAAACCGGATTTGTCGGCATATTGGCAAACCAGCCGGAGGAAGTGCACAACGTCGTCCTCGGCCAGAACATAGAATTCACCAGGGACGATATTTCCGACTGGGGATACACACGCGGCGGACGTCAGGTCGGCAGCTTCACCGTGTGCGTCATGTTCAACAAAATGTCGAAAGAAGAGGCGGACTACATGCGTGACAAATACGGCTTCGAGTGCTGAAAGCGCAGCCCGATCAACCCGCTTCGTCCTTCGCGCCGATCTTGCGCACAAGTGCCGCCGTCGCCAGCATCGCGCCCATGTCCGATATCATCGGCGCGACATGCCTGCTGTAGTCGAGCGGCACCGAAATATCCGGCAGCTCGAAGAAGTTCTTCGTCTGCGGCAACAGTAGGAAACCATCGCTGCCGTTGAGCGCGACGCGGGCTGGGTCGTCCGGCCAGGTTTCGCCAAGCCATTTCAGCGCCTGCGCCAGCCGGCCGCTCACCAATGGCTGTGCCGCCCCGAGATTGTCGGTGCGGAACTCGTAGGCGGCATCGAGCAAAGCATCGCCGCTGGACAGCTCTTGCAGCTTGCTGGCAAATATGCCGCGAAAGAAGCTGATCACCGCGTTGGTCCGCCGCGTCGCCACCAATATGCCGGGAAACGGCGCGATGGTCTCGAAAGCGACGATGACGCCCTGGAAGGCGGTCGAGGAGCCCTTGCCCGACCCTTCCCGCAGATGCGCCTCGTACAGTTCGAACGGAAACCCCTCATAGCGGCCCGCCACGATGTCGTCGAACGCCTGCCGGTTGAACGGACCAACCGCCGTGCGCGGCAACCGGTCGAAGGAATTCGGCGTCACGCCATGCTGGTAGCGCATGTCGGCGATGAAGCCGAATATGATCGGCAGCAGCGTCTCGCGGAACGATTGCTGCAGCCGCGTCGCCGGTTTCCTGGCCTGGAAATAGAGCAGGATCGAAGCCGCGAAGCCGATCACATAGAGAAATACATGCGGCGTCGAGACCCATTGCTCGTTGGGGTCGGCGACCTTGTTGAACAGCCAGGCGACCAGCACCACGGCCACCAGCACCAGCCCCACGAACACCGGCACCCGCCAGCGCACCTGCCGGACCGCCGAAGCCCTCGCCGCTTCATAGGCCTCGATGTCTTTTCGGATGCCGGCGATGACCGTTTCGCTCGGCATGAAATCCGCTGATTCCACCGCTACCCCCGCAATCCTGCCTCTGCGGGAGCATGATAGTTGGTTTTGCAAGGGCCGCCAGATGGTTAAGCGGGAACGCCTTCATCGGTTGGTGGAGAAGGGAAGACCGCTTTCAGTCGCTCCGCGACCCTGTCACGCATTCGGCCCTCCAAAGCCTCCATCAACACCAGCCGCTCGTGGTCGCCAGCGCGCAGGCGCATGAAGGGATGCATCCGGTAAGACGCGATCCTGCCGCGCGTACCGGCATCGGCACTGACATCGACAACGAGGATAGAGCCGATGCGGCCCGGCCATGGCTGCCGGGCAAAGGCGGTACCGAGGAAATCGCCGAGCCCATAGGCGACGATCGTCCCGTCAATCTTTTCCACCGGCTGCACGACATGGGCATGATGGCCCGCGATCAGCCCGGCGCCCTGCCCGGCCAGCCGCCTGGCCAGCGCTCGCGTCCCGTCGCGCGGAAAATGTCGGAACTCCCAGTCCCAATGCGGCACGGCGCAGAGAAGGTCCAAGCCAGCGGGTGGCCAGCTCGCCGGATCGCTGTCCATCGAAACGCGCCCGGCAAACAGTTTTTCATCGGCGTTCCGCCACAGCGTGAAGGCGGCGAAGCCGATATCAAGCGATCCAACCTGAATCGGTACAACCGGACCGTCGGCCAGGCCGATCGTGCGGATGCCGAGCCGCAGCAACGCCGCGATTGTCTCGTCGAAACCGGCGATGCCCTGATCCAGCACATGGTTGTTGGCCAGCGACAGCACGAGTTTTTCGCGCGCAACACCAACCGCCGTCAGCGCCTCGGCCAGGAACGGCTCGCTCATCGCATGATGCGTGCCGAGCCTTGTGCCCAGCACCGCGCTTGGCCTGTCCACAACAGGGCTTTCGCAATTGCCGATCACCAGATCGGCAGCGCCGAGCAGCGCCTTGATCGCCGGATCGCAATCCGGCGCGCTGCGGTTGGCCACCGCCGAGATGTCGCCGACAAAGGCAAGCCGCACCGCTTGCTTCGGCGGTGGATCCATCAGCGTCCCGGCCATCGGCGCAAAGTCTTGAGCGTCGCCGGCCAGTGACGGCTTCAGGAAACGCGGCAGCCAGGACAGCTTGTAGGAAAACGGATAATTCGACACGCGATGCCCAATTGTTTGCCCTGTGTAGACCGTCCGCCGGGCGGGTTGAAGCGCGGCGCTGCAAATGGTGTATGTTTGCACTGCGCGACAAAACATTGGGGGGAAAAGATGACACGACTGGCAGGCCTGCTGACATCCGCTTTCATTCTGCTCCTGCCGCTGTCTTCCGCGTCGGCGGCAATGCCAGAAGCGGCAACCACATTGTTTGAGGCGAAGACCGTGGCCGCGCGCGACACCGCTCTCTCGACGCTGGAGGCTGCCGCGCCAAAAGACCCGGCATCCGCCTATGCGGCCGGGGCGGGCGAGTTCTTTACCGCACTGGAGATCCTGGCCACCGGCCTGCACCGTCATGGTTTCGAAAGCCCGCAATCCTTCATGCTGCCGCTGATGCGGTTGCCGGTGCCCGACAATCCCAATCCCGAGCCGCTCACTTACGAGCAGTTCCGCGCCATCCTGGTCGGCTTCCGTGACCGGCTGGAGAAATCCGCAGCCACGTTTGCCTCGGTGCCGCCCGATGCCGATATCGGCATGGTCATCGATCTCACCCATGCCGGCATCGACCTCAACGAGGACGGCACCATCGCGCCGGACGAGAGCATGGCGGCGATCATCGCCTCACTCTCGCGCGGCGGTATCTCGTCGGACGCCGCCGCCCCCACGCTCACCTTCCGCTTCGACCGCGCCGACGGCTACTGGCTGCAGGGCTATGCCGAGTTCCTGATGGCGCAGGCCGATTTCTGGCTTGCGCATGATTTCAGGAGCACCTTCGACGGCTCGTTTCACATGCTGTTCCCGCGCGCCAAATTGCCGCTGCAGGATATTCTGGTGCCGCCGGCCGGCGATATGGGCTCGAGCATCTTCTCCTCGGAATGGCGCATCGCCGATTTCATCTCGATGGTGCATCTCGTCAACTGGCCGGTGATCGAACCGGAGCGCCGGCAAGCAGCGCGCCGCCACCTGCTGGAAATGATCCGGCTGTCGCGCGAGGACTGGAAGGCGATCCGCGCCGAGACCGACAATGACCGCGAATGGCTGCCTGGACCGCAGCAGAAGGGCGAGAACCCGCTCACCGGCCTCGAAGTCGGCGAGGAGCAGGTCCAGGCCTGGCTCGCCGCCTTGACCATGGC
>NZ_RZRP01000532.1:0-4440 GCF_003997795.1 Mesorhizobium sp. M7A.F.Ca.US.005.03.2.1
TCGTTGGCCACGGCCTGGCCGCGCGTCTTTCGGCCAAGCTTGGCGAGGGCGTCGTCAACGGCATGATGACGGCGCGCATCGGCATCGCCGCGATGGAGACGGCTCGACCCCTGCCCTTCAGCGCCGCCAAACGTCCCGGATTGGGCGACTTCCTCTCGGCGCTGACATCGTTCGCAACCAGGAAAGACGGTGCAACGACCCCCTCCGGCAAGTGAGCCGGGCTGGAGTGTCCGGGCATTCGGAATCGTTACCGGACTGCTCTGCGGCGGCCCCGCGGTGACGAAGCATTAACCAATCTTGTTCATGGTCAGACCGGTTCCAAACAGCATCTTTGTTGCCGGGTGTCGTCGATGAAAAGCGTAATTCTATCCAGCGTCCTGTCCCTGGCAACGGTGATTACGACAGTCGTCGGCATTGCCGGAGTGGCCTCTGCGGCGGAGCCGGACAAGCAGTTCTTCCAGTCTGCCGAAGGCAAGTGGATCGGTCCCGGCGAAATCGTCGCCGGCAAGTACAAGGGCACCAAGTTCAACTGCAGCTTCACCGGCTCGACGCCCGACGGCAAGGTCGGCATGTCGCTCGACGGCGGCTGCCGGGTCGGTGTGTTCACCCAGCCAATGTCGGCCAAAATCGAGCGCAAGGGCCGCGAGGGCTACAAGGGCAGCTTCATGGGTGGCGCGACCGGTTCCGGCCTCGACATCATCGGCGGCAACGTCGTCGATCCCCGCAAGGTGGTCTTCACCATCAACCGCAACCAGCTGCGCGGCGTCATGCAGGCTCGCATCCCTGACGACAATTCGATGACGGTGACTATCGCCGTGCGCGTCAACGACCAATTGGTGCCGGTGATCGGCATGAGCCTGAAGCGGGTCGACGCGGTCGAAGTCGGCTCCATCGCGCCGAACTGAAAAAACCAAGGAAAAAGGCGGCGACCCAACGGTCACCGCCCTCTCACTTGAGCCCATCGAATCAGGCGCTTAGGCCTTGATCTCAAATCAGGGTGTCAGCCCTTGATCGCGGCCGTCACTTCGTCATAGGCCTTGCAGGCGTCGGCCAATGTCGTGGCGCCCTGATACTTGGTTGTCACCGCCTGGACCTTGGCGGTCAGATCAGCCGCCTTGGCCGGGTCCTTGGTGATCGCCTCCTGAAGTGCTGCAGCCATGTCCTGCGCCTTCTTGGTCGCGATCTCCGCCGTGCACTCAGGCGCCTTCGAGCAAGCCGAACCGGCAAGCACCGCCAGGCCGACGGCAACAAACAAAAACTTCTTCATGTCAGTCATCTCCTCAAAAAGGGCGCGACTTGATCGTCGATCACCCTCCAATGGCCGAAGCCGAGCGTCCTTAGCCTTCGATTGCGGCAAGATGCAACGTGTTCCCGGCCTCAACTTGTGTATCGCGCCTGCAACATCGCTGGCGGCAGGATTTGAGGCTACTGTATCGGCGGCTGCAAAGTTCAGCTGCGAGGCTGCAGCAGCGCCAAGACAGCGGTCGATGCGGCAAGGATAGCAGTCAGAGTCAAAGGCCCAGTCGCGCCATAGGTGTCCACGACATAGCCGCCGACAACCGCGCCGATGGTGATGGCAATTTGGAAAGAGGTGACCATCAGGCTGCCCGCTGCCTCCAGCGCATCAGGCGCCGCGCGCGACATATTGGTCGGCAGCACCACCGGCGCCATGCCAAAGGCGAAACCCCACAGCGTAACGAAGCCGAAGGCAACGCCGATATGCGAGCCCCAAAGCACCAAAGTAAGTGCCGCAACCGCCATCAACGCCGCGGTGACTGCGAGGGCCATGTGGATGTTGGTGTCGGCCATGCGGCCGCCGGCAATATTACCGATCACGGCAGCGATGCCAAACCCGAGCAGAGCCAAGGCAATCGGTCCGGTTGTAAGGAGTGTCACCTGTTCGAGGAAGGGACGCACATAGACCGAGCCGGCAAAATGCCCCGTCATCAGCAAAAGGATAGCCAGCATGCCGAGTTGGATGCCGCGCCGCCGGGTCAGCCGAAATACATCTGCAAGGCTGTTGCTTGCCGTTGCGGGCAAGGTCGGCAGGCTGAGAAACTGCAGCAGCATGGCAAGCGCGGCCAGCCCCGCCGTCATGGCCATGGCACTGCGCCACCCTATCCAGTCACTGATCAACGCGCCCATCGACGGTGCGGCAATGGTTGCGAGCGAGACGCCCAGGGTGACGATCGCCATGCCCCGCCCCGTCGCGCTGGCGCCAACAAGCCTCGCCACGACGGCGACCGAAAGTGCCCAGAAAGCACTGAGAGCGATGCCCAGCCCGGCCCGGCCCAACAACAACAGCCAGAAATCGGTCGCCAGCGCCGCCAGGACATTGGAACCGACCGCAAGAGCACTGAGACCAACCAGCACCGCCTTGCGGTTCAAGCGGCCGATGAGAACATTGCTCAACATGGCCGTCACGGCGCCGACGGAAGCGGTGGCGGTGACGACCTGTCCGGCCGTCCCCTCGCTGATGCCGAGATCACGTGCCATTGGCGTCAGCAGACCTGCGGGCAGGAATTCGGCCGACACCAAGGCAAAGCTGGTGGCCGCCAATGAAATCACCGCGAACCAGGTGGCTGCGCTCCACGCGGCTGGTGCATCGGCATCAAGGCCAGTCGCGGCGTCTTCAAGCTGTAATGTTGTGTCAGTCACGGAAAGATCTCCAAAGTTTGGAGGTCTTAAATAGGCGAGTCCGCTCGGATGATATGTATCTTAGAATCCGAAATTCATATCCATTCGTCCGGGAATTGTGCGACGCACAACGCCCGGCGAGACATTGGTGATGCGCTTGAACGCGCGCGCGAAGGATGCCTCCGAATCATAGCCCAAACGGGTAGCGACTTCGGCAACCGACAAGCCGTTTTGGCCCAGCAATTCGCGGGCAAGCTGCATGCGCAGGCGGGCGAGATAGTGTGCGGCACCCTCCCCCAATACCGCACTGAAACGCTCGGCGAAAATCGAGCGCGATTGGCCTGCCACGCCGGCCAGGCTTCCCAGCGTCCAGTTGTGGCCGGGGTCGCGGTGCATGGCCGCCAAAGCGCGGCCTATATGGGGGTCGCGGATGGCTGCGAGCCAACCGGTGGTCGAGGCTCCGTTGCAATTGACCCAGCAGCGTATGAGCCGGGCCGTCAGCAAGTCGGCCATACGCGACAGAATCGTGGCGCTGCCCATCTGCGGCTGCGAGGCCTCCACCGTCATGGCCGCCAGCAAAGGACCGACGACCGGGTCATTGCCGGCCACGTCGCAACCCTTGATGACAGGCGGCATCAACGTGATCAATGGGTTGAGCGCATAGGAGTCCAAGGCCATGGAGCCGCAGAAAAGGGTGCTCGTCGCGCCCGTTCCTTGCCGTACCACTTCGCAGACGTTGCCCCCCAACTTGATCACCTGGCAACCTTCGAGCGAGCCCCCTGCAACGTCCGGCGCGCTCGCCAGCCGATGGGCGATGCCTTGCGGCAGCAGCACCAGATCGCCATCGCGCAGCTCCTGCCAGCCTTGCGATTCAGTATGAATCCAGCATGGGCCCTGGCCGACAAAGTGAAACCGAAGCAGCTGTTGTTGCGGAAAGTCTATGCTCCATGGGTGCCGGAGTTCGCAGCGGCCATAGTTGACACCACTCAAGCGAAAGTCTTGCAGAACTTCGCTGAGCGCATCCATCGGGATATGTGGCGGCGAGGACGGCCGGGACGAATGGTCAAACATATACGCAATATAGATGCCGAACGTCCGGCAGGCAAGCGGGGACCGTTGTTCCACCAAGTCAATCACTGCAACGGCACCCTACCCTTTCCGGCAGATTTCTCGCCTTGCCTCCCGCTCCAACTGCATGCAAGGAGTGCTGCAAGACACAGGGACAAGAGGCATGGCGGCGGAAGCATCGGGCAGTGATCTGGTTCAGGTGGTGGCGCTGCTTGCTGCCGGTGTCGTCGCCGTTCCCATCTTCAAGCGCATGGGCCTCGGCTCGATCCTCGGCTATCTGGCTGCCGGCGTGGTGATCGGCCCGTTCGGCCTCGGCGTCTTTTCCGAATCGGAAGCCATTCTTCATGTCGCCGAACTCGGCGTGGTGATGTTCCTGTTCATCATCGGGCTGGAAATGCAGCCATCGCGGCTCTGGGGCCTGCGCCGCGAGATCTTTGGCCTCGGTGCGTTGCAGGTCGGCGTCTGCGCGCTCCTGCTGACCGGGGTCGGCATGGCTGGAGGGTTTCCAATCGCGCAATCCTTCGTCGCCGGCGCCGGCTTCGTGCTGACCTCGACAGCGATCGTCATGCAGCTTCTCGAGGAACGCGGCGAAATCGCCGCGCCGAAAGGTCAGCGCATCGTATCGGTCCTGCTGCTCGAGGATCTTGCCATCGTGCCGCTGCTGGCCCTGATCGCGTTTCTGGCGCCCGGCGGTGCCGACACCAGCCTATCGGAGCGGCTGACCGAGGTCGGCAT
>NZ_RZRP01000533.1:0-4408 GCF_003997795.1 Mesorhizobium sp. M7A.F.Ca.US.005.03.2.1
CGCATGCGCTGAACCAGCTCTCGTCGCGGCTGCGGACCGCCATGGAAAGCCGCATGCGGCTGGTCGCGGCCGCCGGCCATGATCTGCGCACGCCGATGACGCGCATGCGGCTGCGCGCCGAATTCCTGGACGACGAACGCGACAAATGGCTTCACGACCTCGACGAACTCGATCGCATCGCCGACAGCGCCATCCGCCTGGTGCGCGAAGAGGTCAACCAGGACGCCGTCGAAGCGGTGGACCTGGCAAAGACGGTGCGCGATATCGAAGCCGAGATGGTGTCGCTCGGCCATGCCGTCTCGATCGGGCACCTGGAAAAGGTTTGCGTGCGCGCCGGCGCGCTCGGCCTGCGCCGCGCCTTGCGCAACCTGATCGTCAACGCCGCCACCCATGGCAAGGCGTGCCGCATCGACCTGGCCGCGGCCGACAATCGCGCCGTGCTGACCATATCGGACCATGGGCCGGGCATCCCCCCGGAACTCCTGAACAAGGCGTTCGAGCCCTTTTTCCGCGTCGACCCCGGCCGCCTGCAATCGATCCCCGGAGCTGGTCTTGGCCTCGCCATCGCCAAGGAAATCATCGAGCGCTACGGAGGCACGGTAACACTGGAAAACCGCCGGGGCGGCGGGCTGGAGCAGACGGTGGTGTTCGACGCGGTGTGAGGGTTGGCGGTCAGCCGAGTAATGGGCGTTGCGCGTGGCAACGACGAAAAACAGAGACGATGCTGCACCGCGCAAAGCTAATGGTTCCAAATCATTTCTTCACGGAGCCAGGGCCGGATCCATATAGATAAAATATAGATTACGGAACTTCCTGTGATCTAACAAAGAACTAGGCTCTCAAGCCACGAGCTCGCAAATCAACCGAGGCGGGAACATCGGCAAAATTTAAACCACAGCGTTAAGTTCTGAGAAAAATCGCCAGAATTGACGAGAAACGCTCGGTTTTCTCAATTTTTTAGCACTTGCTCACATAAGTATTTCAGCTGGGTAGATTTTTTGTGTTGCGCCGCACAATGCCGTAGCCGAACGATCTCCTGGGGGACTCGTTTGCGACTGGATATGCGCCGTGGAGGATCCCGCCAGGTTGACCAGCTTGAGCCACCCGTCCGTCGATTTCGAGCGTAGGTTCGACGATGCCTGCGCTCTGGCGGGTCTCGTCCGCCTTGGCCTGCCGCTCGAAACGGCCGGCTGGCGGCTTGGTCGCGACCATCACGCTGGCGGATGCCGCTGATGGGAAGCGCACGCGACATCCAACTGGATGCGTTGAGAGCCATCGCCGTGACGATGGTGTTGTATTCCCATTTCTTCGCCGCTGGAGGATCTTCATTCTGGGGCCATATCGGCGTGCGGCTGTTCTTCGTGCTGAGCGGCTTCCTGATCACGCGCCTGCTCCTAGAAGCGCGTTCGGCCGCCGAATTCGAGACCGGCCCCGCGCTGCGATCCTTCTATATCAGGCGAGGCTTGCGGATATTTCCGCCCTATTTCGCCGTCCTGGGTTTCGTCTGGCTGGTCGACCTGGACCAATCCAGGGGATCGCTGGTCTGGCATGCGCTTTACCTGTCGAATTTCTGGTATGCGCTGCGCAATGACTGGAACCCTTGGGTGCTGTGCCATTTCTGGAGCCTGAGCATCGAGGAGCAGTTCTATCTTGCCTGGCCGCTGGTCGTCCTGCTGGCCCCGCGCCGCCGCTTCGAACAGATCTGCATCGGCGTCATCGCGCTGTCGCTGGCCTATCGCTTTTACTGGCCGCTCACCGCCAACACGGCGCTGGCGCGCGACCTGCTGCCGCCGGCATCCATGGATGCGCTGGCGACGGGCGCGCTGCTTGCCTGCTGGCGATCCAGGGGCGCGGCCCTGCCGCACTGGATGCGGCTCAGCTGGCCTGCCTTCGCGGCCGCATTCCTTGTCATCGAGTGGTTTGTGCCTGCGCCCGCCGATCCGATGCTCGAATGGACCCATTGGCTGGTGCGGCAAGTCCTGCCGCTGGTGCCGCTGATGGTCATCGTCGCAGCCTGTTCGCGCGGCCTTGGCGGCACTTTGGGAAAGCTTGCCGAACTGCCGCCGCTGCTGGGCCTTGGCCGCATCAGCTACGGCGTCTATCTCTATCATCCGATATTGCTGTCGCTCGCCGTCAAAGCGCAACCCTGGATTCCGCTCAACGTCTCGGAGCAAGGGCCAGGGCGTTTCCTGGTTGCGAGTGCCGCCACGATTGTCGCGGCCTCGATTTCCTGGGTGGTTTTCGAGAGGCCGCTCAACAGCCTGAAGCGCCACTTCCCCTATGTCGCGCGCACCCGCTCCGCACAGGGCAGCCATGGCGGCTGGCTCGCGACGGCGGCTGGCGGATCGCCCGATGGCCGCACACCGGCGCTCGAACTCCAGCGCACGGATGCAAGACGATGACTGCCGCACCGCTCGTCTCCGTCCTGTTGCCGGTCTACAATGCCGGTCCCTATCTCGCCACCGCGCTGGGAAGCATCCTGCGGCAGGATCACAGTCGCCTGGAGATCATCGCGATCGATGACGGTTCGACCGACAATTCGCTCGAGATACTCGAGCGATGCCAAAAGGCCGACAGCCGCATTTCGATCATCTCGCGCGAAAACCGCGGCCTTGTCGCGACGCTCAACGAAGGGCTGGCGATCGCCCGGGGCGAACTGGTCGCGCGGATGGACGCCGATGACGTCGCCTATCCCTGGCGTTTGTCGCGCCAGGTGGCGCTGTTCGAGCGGCGGCCCGAACTGGGCTTCTGCGGCGCCGGCGTCGACATGTTGATCCGCGGCCGCATCGCCAGGGGCAGGCCCGATCCGGTGTTCCAGTTCGGCCGCATCCCTGTATTGGCGATGTTCTTCACGATCTTCATGCACCCGACGGTCGTCTACAACAGGAAGGTCATCGACGACAGCGTCCTGCACTATGACCAGGCCTACCGGCATGCCGAGGATTTCGATCTTTTCAGGCGGCTGGCCGGCCGTTACCCGGCAGCCATGATGCCTGAAAACCTGGTCGTCTACCGCGTCCATCAGGCAAGCGTGACGAGCCGGCACGTCAAGGAGATGCGCAGGACGCATTTGCGGATCGTGGCTGAGAACCTCGAGCGCGAGGGCCTGGCGCAGGCCACGCGGGACCTGCGCGACATTGGCGATGCGGTCAGCCACGGCACCGTCGCCCGTGCGGCCGACTTCATCGTCGCGCTGGAGGAGGAGATCCGCTCGCTGTCGGCGGCGACGCGGCCGAGCTTCGAGGCCGGCGCGCTGAACCTGTTCTATTTCCTCTACCAGCTCGTCGCCGACGAAAAGCAGCCCGCGCTGACGCATGAATTGCTGACGCGGACCGCGAAATGGAACGTCATCCGGCGCCGCGAACAATATGCCCTGCGGCCCGGCGCCTGGGCGCCCTGGCTCAGCCGCGCTTCGCTGTCGGCCGCCAGGCAGGCCGATGCCATGGCATACTTCTTCAAATCTGCGCCCGCCGCGGCGGTTCTGGCACCTTATCAGGCGGGCTGAGGCATGATCGTCAAAGCCAACCAACCCCTGCAGCGCGATCGTTCGACGGCGCTTGGCCCCGCCCCGGCCGGTCCCCGCCCGGAACGAGCGGCGCCGGAAGTCAGCTTCATCATCTGCACGCGCAACCGCGTCGCCGTGCTCGATGCCTGCATCAAGTCGGTGCAAGCCGCATGCCGCGCACATGCCGGCTTCGCCGCCGAACTCGTGGTCGTCGACAACGGTTCGAGCGACCGCACGGCCGAACGCCTGGCCAGCATCGCGGCTGCGTCGGAAATTCCGTTCACGCCCGTTTGCGAGCCGCGCCCCGGATTGGCGGCTGCGCGCAACGCCGGGCTGAGGCGCGCGCGCGGCCGTGTGCTGGTCTTCGTCGACGACGACTGCGCGGTCCATCGCGACTATCTGCGCGATCTGGAGCGACACTATGCGTCCGGGGAACAATGGCTCATCCGGGGCGGCCGTGTCGAGCTTGGCGATCCCCGGGATTTGCCGTTCACCATCAAGCGGTCGTGGGCGCGCGAACGCCTGACGCCAGATGTTCATCCCGGCGGTTTCGTGCTGGGCTGCAACATGACGATGCACCGCGATGTCGCGGCCCGCATCGGCTATTTCGACGAACGCTTCGGCGCCGGCGGACCATTGCGGTCGGCCGAGGATACCGATTATCTCGTGCGCGCGATGCTGCTCGGCATCGCGGTCGAGTATGTGCCTGACATGACGATTTTCCATCATCACGGCCGGCGGGATCGCAAAGCCATCGAAAAGCTGCATCGCGACTACAGCCTGGGCAATGGCGGGCTCTGCCTGAAGCATGTTCGCCACGCGCCCTGGCTGCTTCGCCATTTCTACTGGGCCGCAAGAGGGGCTTTCCGGGAACTGGCGGGAGGACCCGCCTTCGATCGTGAA
>NZ_RZRP01000534.1:0-4403 GCF_003997795.1 Mesorhizobium sp. M7A.F.Ca.US.005.03.2.1
TCATCGTGCTGGGCGCACGCGGCAGCCGCTGGGCCTGGCAGAACCGCGCCTGGCGCGACCCGGAGCAGTTTCGCAAGACGCAGCGCAACTGGGCAATCGCCGGCCTTGCCGTCTGGGTGGTCGGGATTGGCGGCTGCGCGACGATGGTCGGCAGCATTCCCTACGTCCTGAAAGGCAGCGATGCCTATCTCATGACGATGGACAGGCTTCGCGCCGACGACCGCGTCAAGGCGGCGTTGGGTGATGATTTGACCGACAGTTTCTGGGTCGGCGGCCATCTCAACGTCGATGCGAATGGGGCTGGTGACGCCCAGTTCGGCATTCCGGTCCACGGCGCCAGGGGCAAGGGCACGGCCTATTCGACGGCTGTCCGGACAGCCGGCACGTGGAGCCTGCGCCTGCTGGTCGTCAGGGTCGAGGGAGCCGATGCGCCGATCGTGCTGATCAACGAAGATCATGTCCCGATCCCGAATGCTGCAATCGGAATATAGCTGGGCAAAACGCAAAAAAGCGGCCTGAACGCGGGCGGGACAGCTGACAGTTCGGCCGGCTTCGTGGCCCAACAGTCGGGTGACCGCTGCAGCGTTCCAGACAAGGAAATATGCTGAAAAGCCGGATGCTGTCTGACAGTATGCGCATGCGTTCATGTGGACCGGTGGCAATTTCAGACAAGGGCACGCGCATATGGTGAGTTCCTTTCGTGCGGTCGTGGTCGGTGGCGGCTGTGTGGGCGCCGGCATTCTCTACGGCCTGGCAAAGCGCGGCTGGACCGATGTGGCATTGCTGGAGCGAACACAGCTTACGGCCGGCTCGACATGGCATGCCGCGGGGCTCATCCCCTCTTACGCGCGCAGCCGCAATGTCGGCCGCATGATCGCCAGATCGATCGCGATCTATGAAGGCCTGGAGGCGGAGACGGGCCAGAACGTCGGCTGGCACAAATGCGGGCAACTGCGCATTGCCAACACGCGCGACAGGCTGGACGAGTACAGAAGCTACATGGACGTTGCCGAGGTCCAGGGAGTGCGGGCCCGGATCGTATCGCCCGCGGAGGCGCGCGAGATCTGGCCGCTGCTCGACAACAACACCATGCTGGGTGCCCTCTACCATCCCGATGACGGCCACATTGCACCCGCCGATGTCACCCAGGCCATGGCCAAGGGTGCACGCGACCTCGGCGCGAAGATCCATCTTGATACCGAGGTCGTGGGTTTCGAGCGGATGCCGAGCGGCGAGTGGAGAGTCAAGACCTCACGCGGCGAGATCGTCTGTGAACATGTCATCCTTGCAACAGGCAATTACGCACGCCAGACAGGCGCCATGCTGGGCCTGGACATTCCCGCGATTCCGATCCTGCACCAGTATTGGATCACCGAGGCGGTTCCCGAAATCGTGGAACGCAAACGGCTTGGTCTTCCGGAGATGCCGATCCTCAGGGACGAGGGTTACGAGGGCTATCTGCGCGAAGAGGGAGACGGGCTGATGTTCGGTCCCTATGAGCGCACCGAGCAGCTCAAGCTGTTCGCCGAAAACGGCGTCCCGGAATGGTTCGGCGCCGATCTGCTCGATGAAGATTTCGATGCCGTTTCCTGGAACTGGGAGCGCGCCACCGAACTGGTTCCCGCGCTCGGGCGCGCCGGCATCAAGCGCAATGTGCGAGGACCTTTCCAGATGACGGCCGATGAGCTGCCGCTGATGGGGCAGGCGTGGGGCCTGGAGAATGTCTGGCTCGCCGAAGGGGTGCCGGGGGGCATCCTTTGGGGCGGTGCGATTGGCTACTACCTCTCCGAACGGATCGTGGAGGGTGGCAACAGCATCGACACGGCGGAGCTGGATCCCCGCAGGTTCGGCCGCTATGCCAACAAGAACTGGACCCGGGCCAAGGTCCGGGAAGCCTGGGGCACCCACGCCGTACAGCACTATCCGGGCCAGGACATGCCGGCGGCGCGACCGCAGAAAACGGCCCCGTCCTATGACCGCCTAAGTCAGCTTGGCGCGGTATGGGACGTGTTGAACGGCTGGGAGATGCCGAGCTGGTTTGCGCCCGCGGGTGTCGAGGCGCGCAATGTCTACAGCTGGCGCCGGACCCCCAAGGGGAACCACGTCGCCGCAGAGGTCCAGGCTGTCCGCCAGGCCGCCGGTCTGGTCGAGATGACACCAATGACCAAGTTCGAGGTCGGCGGGCCGGGCGCCGAGGGCTGGCTCGACGGAATCCTGGCCAACAGACTGCCGCGTCCCGGTCGTGTCGCTCTTGCCCATCACCTGACGCCGACCGGCGGCGTGCAGGCCGAGTATGTGGTGGCGCGGCTGCAGAGCGACCTGTTCTATCTCATATCGACGCCGCGCGCCGAACGCTGGAACCTTGACGATCTCGACCGGCTGTTGCCGAAGGACGGCAGCGTGCATCTGCGCAACGTCACGGAGGATCGCGGCAGCTTCACGGTGATTGGGCCGAAGGCGCGCGACATACTGCAGCCGCTGACGGAGATCGACCTCTCCAACGAGGCCTTCCCATGGTTCAGCGTACAGTCCGGCACCGTCGGCATGGCCAGCGACGTACGGCTGCTGCGTGTCAACTATTCGGGTGAGCTGGGATGGGAACTCTATCATCCACTCTGCTACCAGCGGCATTTGCTGGATGCGCTTCTGGCATCGGGAGAGGCACACGGGCTGAGGCTGGTCGGACTTCAAGCGCTGGAATCGCTTCGTCTCGATAAATCCTACCGGGCCATGTACCGCGATATGAACCCCGAATTGTCCGCCTGGGAAAGCGGCCTCGAGCGCTTCATCAGCCTCGACAACAGGGACTTCATCGGCCGGGCGGCACTGGTCGCGAAACAGCAGCAGGTTACACGCCGGATCGCCACACTGTCGATCGACACGGATGGTGCGAGCGCATTCGCCTTCGAGGGCGTTTACCGCGAAGGCGAGCTCGTCGGCCACATCACCTCGGCGGGCTATTCCTACACTTTTGGTCACGACATAGCACTTGCGCTGCTGCCCCTGGAACTTGTGTCGCCCGGTACCGAGCTCGAGGTTTCGATCCTCGGCGAGCGCCGCGCGGCAAAGGTGATCGCCGACTCGCCCTATGATCCGGAAAGCGCCCGCGGGCGCATGTGAGGTATCCCGGAGTACAGTTTCCGGTTCATCGATGTCTCAAACGTGCTGCAGGGTAAAACGCAAAAACCGCGCTCCATCGGGAACGCGGTTTTGCCAGATACGCATGGCGCTTCGCTACGCAAACACTTTGCGAAACTTATGGCACTTGTCGAAACTTACGGGCTCCGGTACGCGAGACCTGATCCGGAGCGCCGGACGGATGAGATGTCCGCCTCACAGTCCGTTTTATAGGGACATCGTTACCGCGGAGTTATCGAGAGCTTAAGCAAATCTAAATTTTCATTTTTTCCACCGAAGGAAACCGGAAAAATCCGCCAAATCCGCCAAATCCGCGGGTTACGCCGGGCTACCCCTGAGAAAATTAATTATGCCGGAGAAATCGACGCCGCCATGTCCCTGGGCGTTGAACAAGGCATAAAGCTGAGCCGCTTCGGCACCAAGCGGCGTTACAGCACCCGCACCTTGCGCGGCTTCCTGGGACAATTTCAGGTCTTTCAGCATCAAGGCGGCTGCAAATCCTGGGTTGTAGTCCTTGTTTGCGGGCGAAGTCGGCACCGGGCCGGGCACCGGGCAGTAGGTGGTCAAGGACCAGCACTGGCCGGAGGAGGTCGAGGCGACGTCGAACAGCGCCTGATGCGACAGGCCGAGTTTTTCGGCCAGAACGAAGGCTTCGGCGACACCGATCATCGAAATGCCGAGGATCATGTTGTTGCAGATCTTTGCTGCCTGGCCGGCGCCGTCGCCGCCGCAATGGACGATGCGGCCGGCCATCGGCTTCAGGATCGGCTCGGCGGCAGCGAAGGCATCATCGGAGCCTCCCGCCATGAAGGTCAGCGTGCCGGCTGCGGCACCCCCGGTGCCGCCCGAGACCGGTGCATCGATCGACGACAGCCCGTGCTTCCTGGCGACGGCATGGGCTTTGCGGGCTGACTCGACGTCGATGGTCGAGGAATCGATAAAGAGTGCGCCTTGCCTGGCCTTGGGCGCGATGTCTTCGTAGACGGAGAGGACATGCTTGCCTGCAGGCAGCATGGTGATCACCACGTCGGCATCCTTCACCGCGGCCAAGGCATTCGCCATAATCGTCACGCCATGTTCCTTGGCGACGGTGAGGTTTTCCGGAACGAGGTCGAAACCGTTCACCGCATGCCCGGCCTTGACCAGATTGGCGGCCATTGGATTGCCCATATTGCCGAGGCCGATGAAGGCGATCGTCGTCATTGTCTGTCTCCCAGAGTTGCTGGCTTCAACGGCCAATCAGCGCGCGAGCGATGATGACGCGC
>NZ_RZRP01000535.1:0-4403 GCF_003997795.1 Mesorhizobium sp. M7A.F.Ca.US.005.03.2.1
GTGATAGTTTCAGTTCTGGTCATTTCAAAGCCTCCTTGGCGCGAGGACGCCGCTCAAGGCCATCCCGCATGAGAGCCATCGGTAAAGATCAGTCTTTCACCGATATGTTTATTTTCCGTACCAGCCGTTCGGACTCCGGCCGATCGAGGTCGATCGCCAAAAGGCCGTTCTTCAACTCCGCTGCGATCACCCGCATGCCGTCGGCCAGCACGAAACAGCGCTGGAACTGGCGCGCGGCGATGCCGCGATGAAGAAATTCGCGCTCGGTGTCGTCGGTCTGACGGCCGCGCACGACCAACTGGTTTTCCTCCGTGGTGACATCGAGATCGCTTTCGGCGAAACCGGCGACCGCCAATGTGATGCGCAACCTTTCGGTTTTGCCGTCGGCGCCGCTGAGGCGTTCGATGTTGTAGGGAGGGTAGCTGTCACCGGACTTCGCCAAGCGTTCCAGGGTCTTTTCCATGGCGTCGAAACCAAGCAGAAGCGGGCTGGAAAAGGGCGTCATTCGGCTCATGTTACACTGTCCTCTCAAGAGCGACATAAAGTGGAAAAACCCAGATGGCATTTTTCCCGATGGCCTTGATATGGTCCGCCCCGCGACCAAGTTCAAGCCGTCAACAGACCCGCCCAAAAAGACCAGGCCGTGGACTCACAGGAATGACAGACATGGCGCTTGAAACGGCGAGCAGATGCAAGGAAAAGCGCGCGGGTCGGGATTGTCTTCCCCGGTCGAGCGGTTCGGCCTGGCAGCTCGCGGCCGCTTCGGCGTCATTTGGATGTTCCGATCGGATCGATGCAAGTCCACGACCTCGCCAAACAAGGAATTGAAATGCCCCAGTCACGCAAGATCATCATCGACACGGATCCCGGCCAGGATGATGCCGTCGCCATATTGCTGGCGCTCGGCAGCTCCGAACTGGAGATCGTCGGCATATCAGCCGTTGCCGGCAACGTGCCGCTGAAGCTTACCGAAAAGAATGCCCGCAAGATCTGCGAGCTGGCCGGCCGCCCGGACATCAAGGTCTATGCCGGTGCCATCCGGCCCCTGACGCGCGAACTGGTCACCGCCGAGGAAGTGCATGGCAAGACCGGCCTCAACGGTCCGCAATTGCCCGAACCGACGATGAAGCTGCAGGACCAGTACGCGGTCGATTTCATCGTCGAGACGCTGATGAGCGAAGAAAGCGGCACGATCACGCTTTGCGCGCTCGGCCCGCTCACCAACATTGCGCTGGCGCTGATCCGCGAGCCGCGCATCGCACCGCGCATCAAGGAAATCGTGCTGATGGGCGGCGGCTTCTTCGAAGGCGGCAATGTCACACCGACCGCCGAATTCAACATCTATGTCGACCCGCAGGCCGCAGATGTCGTGCTCAAATCCGGCATTCCGATCGTCATGATGCCTCTCGACGTCACCCACAAGGCGCTGACCACCGCCAAGCGCACGCAGGCCTTCCGCGCGCTGGGCACCAGGGTCGGCACCGCCACCGCGGAGATGTTGGAGTTCTTCGAGCGCTTCGATGAAGAGAAATACGGCACCGACGGTGGCCCGCTGCACGATCCTTGCGTCATCGCCTATCTGTTGAAGCCGGACCTGTTCAAGGGCCGCAACTGCAACGTCAGCGTGGAAACCGCCTCGGAACTGACCATGGGCATGACCGTGATCGACTGGTGGGGCGTCACCAAACGGCCGAAGAACGCCATGGTGATGCGCGACATCGACCATGATGCGTTTTTCGCCTTGCTGGTGGAGAGGCTGGGGCGGCTTAACTGACCGTCAGAACAGAACTGAACTTGTGAGCACGCGTCTTCACTCATTGAGAAACCGATAGGTGTCTCCGCCGCGCTTATGATGTTGCCGCTCGATGGGGATGACCGAACCGACAAGGTGCGGCATCCCCACTTCATCATCGATGGATGTCACCGCGCTGTTGCCATCAAGGCGGCCATCGTATGTGTAATACAGCCCGCGCCCGGCAGCCATCTTCGGATTGATGGGCATTAACCTCACATACTCGATAGTGCCCATCACACTCTGAGTTGCCACAACCGGATTGTCCTGGTTCATCGCAATCGGGATCAGCGCCGCCAGGGGCAGTGCGCAGAAGAATACGACACCAATGACTGCGTCTCGGTATTCTGCCTGAAACAGAAGCAGGCGGTTTCTGAGAGAAGATACTGTTGCCATGATTCAATTCACGAATCGGTAGAAGACGAAGCCATTGTCGCGCGTGACGCGTTCGATGTTTGTGCGCGAGCCGATCAGATGCGGGTGATCGTCATCGATAAGGACAGACGAACCGTTCTCGATAGAAACCAGATATATGCCGCGGCCATGGTCCAACCGGACACTTTCGACGTTTGCCTCGACTGTGTCGACCGATCGGATCGGGCTGGCGTCGTTGATCCATTTGTTTGCCGCCAACATGATCATAACCGCAAACGCACCAATAAAGAGGATCACGCCAGGCGCGTTCCTCTTCAAACCATCCCAAGTCCAAAAGACAGACATGAATCCCTCAAGCCAGATTCATGTGGTGGTGGGACAGCACACTTTCAATCTGTTGCCATTCCAGGGTGCTGCAACTCCTTGCGGCGCCGGCTCGGCCGCCTTTACTTCGACCGCGAAAACGCCAGCCACAGGCCGCCGCCGACCATGAAGCTGCCGCTGATCCTCGACAGGAGTTTGATGCGGCCGGCCGACAGCAGGCGCCCGGCGCGGCCGGCGGCCAGCGCGTAAGTCGAATCCGAGAAGGCGGCGAAGATCATGGCGGTCAGACCCATGACGGCGATCTGCAGCGAGTAGTTGCCTTGCGGCGAAATGAACTGCGGAAAGAAGGCGCCGAAGAAAATCAGCGTCTTGGGGTTGCTCAGCGCCACCAGCAGGCCCTGCAGGAAGAAGCCGCCGCGCGGCTTTCTCGCTGTTCCATCGGCATTCAACGTGCCCTTGGAGCGGAACATCTGCACACCCATCCAGATCAGATAGGCCGCGCCGATCAGTCGTACCCACTCGAACCAGTGGCCCATGCCTGCGATCAGCGTGTTGAGGCCGATGCCGACGATGGCGATCATCACGGCAAGCCCGGCCTGCGTGCCGGCGACGTTGGCGAGGCCGGCGCGCGAGCCATGGCGGATGCTGTTGGCAATGATCAGCGTGACCGTCGGACCGGGCACCAGGATAATGACGATGCAAGCGAGGACATAGGCGGCGTAGAGTTCGAGCGACATGCTTTTTCCCCAGGAATACCGCCGAGGCGGCGCGGCTGAGGATAATCAATGCATGGCGGCGATAGCGATGCAAGCCGGTGCGCGAAGCGCCGCGGCACGCCAACGCGTGCGATTCAGGCGCCGGCCGGCCAGGGCAGTGTTGCCTCATAGGCGGCCGCCGCCTTGAGCACGGCAAGGTCGCCGCGTGGCCGGCCGATCAGCTGCATGCCCATCGGCCGCCCTCTATCGTCGAAGCCGACCGGCACATTGGCCGCCGGGCAGCCGCCCAAGGTCGCGAAGGCGGAAACCTGCATCCAGCGGTGATAGCTGTCCATTGTGCGTCCGGCGACCTCACGCGGCCAATGCGTATCGATGTCGAAGGGGAAGACCTGCGCTGTCGGCAGCGCAATCAGATCATAGCGGTCGAAGATCGACAGCAGCGTGCGATGCCAGGACGTGCGGATGACCGAAGCGGCGCGGATCTGCGGCGCCGTCAGCCGCGTTGCGTTCTCCACTTCCCAGATGGCTTCCGGCTTGAGCAGGCGGCGCTTCGCGGGATCGTCATAGTGGGTTTTGAGCGCGCAGCCGCTGCTGGCCTGGCGCAGCGTCACGAAGGCCTGCCACAGCGCTTCGAAATCGAAATCCGGCAGCAGGGGCTCGGTCGCGAAGGACGCTTCCGCAAAGCGGCCAAGTGCCGCCTCGCACAGGCCGAGAACGCCTGTTTCAACCGGCAGATGACCGCCGAGATCACCGAGCCAGGCGATGCGGCCACCAGTTGCGGGTATTCCAAGCCCTTCGAGGAACGAGCCGGGTTTCTCGTAGGACAATGGCGCGTGCGGGTGGTAACCGGCCTGCACATCGAGCAGCAGTGCCATGTCACGGACGTTGCGGCCCATCGGCCCGTCGACGCCCATCTGCGCATGGAAGACTTCGAAATCGGGTCCGCCGGGAACAAGTCCTTGCGACGGGCGGAAGCCAAAAACATTGTTCCAGGCGGCCGGGTTGCGCAGCGAGCCGCCAAAGTCGCTGCCATCGGCGACGGGCACCATGTCGAGCGCCAGGGCAACGGCCGCGCCGCCGCTCGAGCCTCCGGCGGTCAGGGCCGGATCGAAGGCGTTCAGCGTCGGCCCGAACACGGCGTTGTAGGTGTTGGAACCAAGCCCGAATTCGGGGACGTTGGTCTTGCCGATGATAAT
>NZ_RZRP01000536.1:0-4396 GCF_003997795.1 Mesorhizobium sp. M7A.F.Ca.US.005.03.2.1
GGTCTGGCCGGAATTGCGGTACTTGGCGGTGATGGCGCCGGCGACGGCACGCTCGAGGTCGGCGTCGTCGAAAACGATGAACGGCGCGTTGCCGCCGAGTTCCATCGACACCTTCTTGACGGTGACCGACGACTTCTGGATGAGAAGCTTGCCGACCTCGGTCGAGCCGGTGAAAGTGATCTTCGACACCAGCGGATTGGCGCAGATCTCGTCGCCGATCTCGCTGGCCGAACCGGTCAGGATGTTGACGACGCCCTTGGGGAAACCGACTTCCTCTGCGAGCGCGCCCCAGGCGAGACCCGAATACGGCGTCTGCGACGCAGGCTTGACCACGGCGGTGCAGCCGGCGGCGAGCGCCGGGCCGAGCTTGCGGGCCAGCATCGAGGACGGAAAATTCCACGGCGTGATGGCGGCGATGACGCCAACCGGCTCCTTGGTCACCAGGATGCGGCGGTCCGCCCATGGCGACGGCACGACGTCGCCATAGGTGCGGCGACCTTCCTCGGCGAACCACAATATGTAGGACGCGGCCGAGCCGATCTCCCCCTTCGATTCGAACAGCGACTTGCCCTGCTCGATGGTCAGCAGTTCGGCCAGTACGTCCTGATTGTCCATCATCGCGTCGTGCAGCTTGCGCAGCAGCTTCGAGCGCTCGAGCGCGGTCGTCTTGCGCCAGGTCTTGAAAGCTTCCGCGGCGGCTTCGATGGCGCGGCGGGTCTCGGCCTTGCCCGACTTCGGCACGGTGCCGATCTTGAGACCGGTGGCAGGGTTGTTGACGTCGACCGTCTGGCCGCTGTCGGCCTGCACCCATTCGCCATTGATGAGATTGGCCTGCCGCATGAAATGGCTGGTTTTCTGAAGCATGCTATCCTCCGTTCGGCGCCCTGACGGGCGGGTCTGTGAAATCTTCGGTGCGCGTGCGCCATGGACTGAGGCCGGCACGCCGGAGCCACTGCTCTTTACCGAGGGCAAGGCACGCAAGCAATCGCAAGATGGCATATAGGGCTTGGGCCAGAGCGAGACGAGAGCAGGCTGACGTGCTTACACCGATGCCTTACCCGAAAACGTACAAGACAACAGTCAGCCAGAACGCGGTGGTGACGGCGGCGCAGGCCGTGGCGAGGGTCATCTGGTTCGACGCTAACGCCTGGCCGGTGTTGAACTGCACCGCGATCAGATAGGAATTGACGCCGGATGGCATCGCGGCCACCATCACCGCCACCTTGGCCGTCAAGGGCGGCATGCCGAGCAACCAGACGAAGACCAGCACCAGCGCCGGCATCAGGAACAGCTTCAGCACCGAAAGCGCCAACGCCGGCCGGACATTGCCCGATATGCCGAAACGGCGCAGGCTGAGCCCCATGGCGAACAGCGCCACTGGCCCGGCAGTGTCAGCCAGCGTATCGACCAGCCGCGTGGCAAGGTTCGGCAGCGGCGCGCCGGTTAGGCGCCAAGCCAGCCCGGCCAGGATACCGATGATCAGGGGATTGGTGAACAGTCTTCTCAGAAAGCTCTGGACGATGCGCAGCGGGTGTACGGGCTCACTGCCACCGCGGCCAAATATCTCGAACATGATGATCGAAGCCATCATCATGGTCGGCAGATGCACGGAAACGAGCAGCGACAGCACTTCGAATCCCCTGGACCCGAATACGCCGAGAACGAAGGGAATGCCCAGCAGCACTACATTCGAGAAGGACGACGACACTCCACCGACGATGCCTGCGCGTGCGTCCCGCCCGAAGATCCGCGTCGTCACCAGATGGCCGGCAGCCCATGTCATTGCAACCGCCGTGAAGTAAGCGCCCCACAGCGGCCAAGGCGCCACGCCATGGAAGTCGGACTTCACCATCGTCTGGAACAGCAGCAGCGGCATCGCCACGTTGATGGCAAATTCCGAAATCCCCTCGCCGCTCGCCGGCTTCAGATAGCCGGTGAGCCCGGCGAGGTAGCCGAGCGCGACAAGGCTGAAGACGAAAAGAACGGTTTCGGTGAGCGGAGACATTTTTACCGTGAGGGGCGGGTTCCCCGTGATAGGCGAGCCAGGACCGCGACGCAATCGCGCCTGAATTTGATCATCGTCGGCTGGCAGCGTTATAGAGGGCTTGGATCATCAGGGCGGACACGGACGACAAATAGCCTTTGTCCGACTCTCGAACCTCCGTCTTTTGCAGCGGGCATGGCTGACGGCTTCGTCGCCGCACTGCTTTGTCTTGCCGCGATCGCGCTTGCAGTTGCCGAGACGAAAAGCGACGCGCGCAGCGTCACCGATCGAGGCCGCATTCACGGCGACGCTGAAGGTATTCACCAGGGAAGCCTTCCGATGCAATGGCCTTCGCGCAGAACAATCTCGGGGATGTCAGCTGGAATCGGGCCAGCTATGGCGGCGGCAAGGCCGAATATCAAAAGGCGATCGGATTCTTCGAGAACGCCAAGCAGGGTTTTACCGAAGCCGGCTACACCATGCCATCCCTCTCACCGTCTACGCTTCTCGCCCACCGCGCCTTGTCTTTCGGCCGGCTTTACCGTCCCTATATGTCCTGCCACCGGAACCCCTTGCCGGGAACCGCAGAAGGATAGCGGATGATTCGATTTGCCTTGGCGTTGTTCCTGCTTGTTGTTCCCGGCGTGGCGCACGCCACGGATGCAGGCTGGGCGCTGCTGCGCGATGGCGGACACGTCGTGCTGCTGCGCCATGCCATGGTCACCGGCACCACCGATCCGGCCAATTTCGACATCGACAGCTGCGCCACCCAGATGAACCTGTCGGCGCGCGGCAAGCAGCAGGCGAGCAAGATCGGCGCTCTGTTTGCCGCTCGGGCGGCACCGATCGAGCGCGTGCTGTCCAGCCGCTATTGCCGCTGCCTCGACACCGCCCGCATCGCCTTCGAGGCCGACCCCGAACTCTTTGCACCGCTCGATCTCCTGAAAGGCGACGAGACGCAGAAGGCCGCGCAGATCGCTGCGATCCTGAAGGAAATCCGCGCCTATTCCGGCTCCGACAATCTGGTCATGGTCACCCATCTGGAAGACATCGTGGCACTGACCGGCATCTCACCGCGCGAAGGTGAGGCCGTCGTCGTCGAGCCGCAAGGCGATGGCCTGCGCGTGCTCGGCCGCGTCACCTTCTGAGCGTGCTGCGCGATCGCTGACGCCGAAAGCGGTGTTGCTGAAATGCCACCGTTGAAAGAAGCCGCAAATTCGCCGTGACAATGCCGCTTGCGACAACCCGTCGCAGGGGCTATAGGCGCGCTCCCGGTCACGAGAACCGAAGCGAGCACAACGGTTGGAGCTTTCGTCTCCGCCCGTGCAGGCGGCATTGCCGCCCTGTATACGGCGCCGCTTTGGGGATTGGGATCGCGGATGTAGCTCAACTGGGAGAGCGCCGGACATAATCCGGAGGTTGTGGGTTCGAGTCCCTTCATCTGCACCACGGATAGCTCAGTTTGGTTAGAGCATCAGATTGTTAATCTGACTGTCGAAGGTTCGATTCCTTCTCCATTGGCCTTGAAAAGCCATCCGAAAAACGGTCCGGGGACTGGAATGCGAAAGACTGGACGGGTGACCCAAGCCTTCGGGCGCGGATCATCCCAAGCGTCTTTCGCCATCGGCTCGCGGCCAGGCCCGCGGTGACGATCAAGGCGCGGTGTCGCCGGCAAGGGAGGCTAAGGCCTCCTGCGCCCGCTTCGCTGCCCCGCGATCCGCTCCCGAAGGCCCGCCACGGCTCGATGCCACCAGTCCCCGGATCATTCGTGCCCGGGCTACGACGCAAGAGACGACGTGAAACGAGAAACGAAGGGAAGATCGACGCATGACGTGACGCCTCGCATGGGGCCATGCCCGACAGGAGTAAGACAATGACCATTCTCGACAAGGTTCTTGGGCGCGAGCGCGTCTTCGTAAGGGAAAACGAACGTGCCCTCGCCCTCCACAAGGGGGAGATCAAGGCTGTCCTGCTGCCGGGCGAGCACTGGCTCGCCAACCGGCGCGGCAGCCTCGAAGTGTCTCGGCACGATCTGAAGAACCCGGAATTCGTTTCGGCATACGAGAAGGCGTTGTTCGACAAGCTTCCGGATGTGGCCGCGCGTCATTTCACCGTCGTTCGCACCGGGCGCACGGATGTCGCCGTCATCGAGCGTGACGGCAATCTGCACGCCGTGCTGGCACCGGACCGCAAGCTCGTGCTGTGGACGGATGCCGGCCCGTGGAAGGTGACGCTGATCGACACGTCAGTCGATCTCGCCATCGATGCGGCGATCATGCGCCGGCTCGGCCAGGCCCGGAAGGCGGAATTGATGTCCGTCCATCCGGTCGTCGATGGTCAGGCCGGACTGCTGTTCATCGACGGTGTCCTGGTCAGGACGCTGACGGCGGGCGTGCATGGCTTCTGGAACGT
>NZ_RZRP01000537.1:0-4374 GCF_003997795.1 Mesorhizobium sp. M7A.F.Ca.US.005.03.2.1
CAGTCCGGCATCCGCCCGGAAGCGGTTGAAGCGGTCATGCGCCGGCGCGCAAGCCGCCAGATACCTGGCCTCGAACGCCGCGCGTTGCGGGTCGTCCACGCCAAGCCCCGACAGATAGGGCGGCACATTGGCGTCCGGCAGCTCGGTCTCGGCGCAGGAGACGACGCGCACCCACGGACAGCCGGCGGCGGCGATCGCCGGGAACATGATGACATTGTCGAGCACCACGGCATCCGGCTTGAGCCGTGCCAGCAATTGGCGCAGCGGCGCCTCGGCATTGACCGCGGTGTCGACGATGGCCTGCCAGGTCGGAGCGACATAGGTCTCAAGCTGGTCGATCGGGCTCAGCCTGAAATGCGGCAGGTGCCGGCGCACGAAAGCCTGCCAGTAGCTCTGACGTTGGCTCTCGCTCAGCGGCTCGTCGGTTGGCAACTGGTATTCCTGGAAACCATAGTCGGCAAAGACGCCGGAGAAACCGGCATGGCAGATGAAGACGGGCCGGGCGCCTTTCGCACGCAGCGCCTGCGCGATGCCGACGCAATTCAACGCCGCGCCGAAGCTTGCTTCGGGAAACAGCGCGATGGTCGGGCTGGCTTTACGCGTCAATTAATCCTCGTCATTCCGGCCGGCTGATCGTGCCGAACAGCGCGGGAGCCCCGCGGCTGGCCGCTTGCGGTCGCTGGTTGCGGGAGAGCCGCAGATGAATGCGAAGCAGATCGGCAGCCACCTCATACTGCAGGCTTTCAAGATGGTCGAGTATGACAAGGTGTTCGCGCAGCGATTGCCGCAATCGGAAGACGTTGACGCCGGCATAGATGCCCGGCAGCCGGCGCAGCCTGAGGTGATCGGCGAGCGCGTCGGCGATGAAGCGGTTGGCGCTGCCCTCGGCGAGCATGCCGTGAAAATCGATGTCCAATCGCTGGAACTCGCGTGTGTCGAAGGCGGCGTCCGGCAGCGTCACCAGCGCTTCCATAGCCTGGCGCAACGTCGCCGCCCGCGCGCCGTCCAGCCTGAAGCCGGGCGTCAGGATGGCCGCGGGCTCGAGCAGCAAGCGGAACTCGTAGCTGTCGCCTTGCGCTTCCGGATCGTCGGGCGTGCGCCGAAACAGCCAGGACTGGCCAGGCGCACGATCCAGCAGATTCTCTTCGGTCAGTTTGTTCAACGCTTTTAATACCGTCTTGCGCTCGGCACTGTAGCGCCGCATCAATCCCGCGACGGTCACCGTCTGGTCCAGTCGCCGCGCCGAGCGGTCGCGCAGGATCGCCTCGGCCAACTCGTCCTCCTCGGCAGCGGGCAATTCCGTGGCGACCGAAGCCTGCGCGGTGAGGTCGATGGCCAGATGATAACCGGACTCCGCCTCCCAGCGCACGACGCCCCGTTCCGCGAGCAGGCCGAGTGCCGCCCGCACCGGCGTGCGCGAGACATTGCACAGCGACGCGATCTGCTGCTCGGGCAAGCGTGCACCGGGCTCGAAGCCGCGCTGGCGCGCCACATCCAGGATGCGCTGCGCCAGATCAAGATGGTTGGTGCGGGGTCGTCTGGCTGCGGCTTGCATGGCTGGTCCAGCGGAAAACGAGATGACCGCATTGATTTGACCGATCGCCCGAACGGACGCAATCGGCCAGTTTCCTCGGTCGTTTGACAAATTATGGATTGACGTACTTTTTTCTGCAATAGTACTGTCAGCACAATCGGCGAGAAAAAGACCGAGGGAACAGGATCGAGGCAGCGGCAAGGGTCGCAAGCGTTGGTCCGGCGAATGAAATTCGACGATCAACCGAATGGGAGTCTGTCATGACCGCTACCAGCCTGCGGCGCCGTGCGCTGAAAACATCTTCGATCGCACTTGGCCTGGCCTTGGCGCTGTCCGCGCCGGCGACGGCTGCCGACCTCGTCATTTCCAACTGGGACGGCTACATGGCACCCGACGCCATGGCCGCCTTCAAGACCGCAACCGGCGTTTCGGGCGAAGTGGTGGTGCATGCCACCAATGAAGAGATCATGGGCAAGCTGATCGCCGCCGGCGGCAAGGGCTATGACGTGGTCTTTGTCTCCTCACCCTTCGCCGAGGTGCTGAACAAGCTCGGCCTGACCGAGCCGATCGACCACGCCAAGATCCCCAACCTCGCCAACCTCTATCCGGAAGCAGCCAAGCTGCCGCACGATGTCGGCAATGCCTTCTCGGTGCCCTACACCTGGGGCACCACCGGCCTCTGCTATCGCTCGGATCTGATGAAGGTCGCACCGGCCAGCTGGAGCGACCTGCTCGCGCCCTCCGACGAATTGAAGGGCAAGACCACCATGCTGGCGACCGACCGCTGGCTGCTGGCCGCCGGCCAGCTCGACAAGGGCTATTCGGTCAACGAAACCGACCCGGCCAAGATGGCCGAGGTCAAGGATCTGCTGATCTCGGCCAAGAAGACCCTGCTCGCCTATGACGACACCACCTTCTATTCCAAGCTGGTGTCCGGCGAGGCACTGATGGTGCAGGCCTGGGACGGCTGGTGCAATTACGGCATCGCCGAAAAGCCGGAGATCAAATACGTCATTCCCAAGGAAGGTTCGGACCTCTGGGTCGACACGATGGTGGTGATGAAGGCCTCCGCCAACAAGGACGCCGCCTTCCAGTTCATCAACTTCATGCTCGACGCCAAGAACCACGCCTGGGCGGCGCAGAACATCGACTACAAGGTGCCGAACAAGCCGGCCATGGAGAGCCTGCCGGCCGATTTTCTGGCAAAATTCCCCAACATGGCGATGCCGGTGGCCGATCTCGTCAAATTCGAGCAGTTGCGTGACGTCGGCGACGCCCAGCGCGACTATTCGAAGATCGTCAGCGAGATCAAGGCTGCGCAGTAAGCGGCGGCACATCAGAGACCACGGCCGACGGCGGGTTTCCGCCGTCGGCCGCTGAATGCGGTACCCAATCGTGTCCTCAACCAGACTTCGTTCCTCCTTGCTGATGGCCCCGGCGCTGGCCTGGCTCGCGGCCTTGATGGTGGTGCCGTGCGCGCTGGTACTGGCGCTCGCCTTCTTCCGGCGTGGCATCTATGGCGGCATCGAATACACCTTCACGCTGGAGAATTTCGGCCTGGTCTTCGACCCGCTCTATGCCGGCATCTTCCTCAATTCGGCGCGCATCGCCGGCACCGCGACCCTGATCGCGGTGGTGATCGGCTATGCTGCCGCCTACGCGATATCGGCGGCACCGCGCCGGTGGCAGCCAGTGTTCCTGTTCTTCGCCGTGCTGCCGTTCTGGTCCAACTATCTGATCCGCACCTATGCCTGGATCGTGCTGCTCAACCGCGAAGGCCTGATTACCCAGCTGCTGCGCTGGTTCGGCTACACCGGCGAGCCGCCGTCGATGCTCTACACCGAAGGCGCCGTCATCGCCGGCCTGGTCTATAACTACCTGCCCTTCGTCATTCTCGCCTGCTACGCGCCGCTGTCGCGACTCAACCCGGAACTCGCCGAGGCCTCGCGTGATCTCGGCGCTTCGGCAGCCACCACGTTCCGTCGTGTCATCCTGCCGCTGACCGTACCGGGCATCGCCGCCGGCGCGGTCTTCGTCTTCGTGCTGTCGATCGGTAATTTCGTCACGCCCGCGCTGCTCGGCGGCGGCCGCTTCCAGATGATCGGCAACCTCGTCTACGACCAGTTCCTGACCGCCAACGACTGGCCTTTCGGGGCGGCACTGGCGATGGCGCTGATTGCCATCATGCTTCTGGTACTGATGGCGCAAGCGCTGGCCGCCAATCGCGCCTCGGGTCACGTCACGCAAGCCGGCGGAGACACCGATGGCTGAGCGCTCCCCTGCCACGCGGCGCACGCTCTGGCTCGTGCTCAGCCTGGTCTTCGCTTTCCTCTACATCCCGATCGCCGTGCTGGTGGCGCTGTCCTTCAACGAAGGCGGGTTGCCGACGGCATGGTCGGGATTCTCCCTGAAATGGTATGTCTCGCTGGCCTCGAATTCGGCGATCCTGTCCGCGGCCCTCAACACGCTGATCGTGGCGCTGGTCTCGACCGCGATCGCCACTCTGCTCGGCACGCTGCTGGCGATCGGCATCGAGATGCGCCGGCAATACGGCAAGGCCCTCGAAGCGCTGATTTTCGCACCGATGATCATTCCCGACATCGTGCTGGCGATCGCGCTGCTCTCGTTCTTCTCCATGCTCAATCTAACCATGGGCCTGCACACCATCATCCTCGCCCATGTCGTCTTCAACCTCGCCTTCGTCTGCTCGGTGGTGCGCGCGCGGCTGAAGAGTTTCGACTGGTCGATCGTCGAGGCCTCCGCCGATCTCGGCGCCTCCGCGCTCACCACCTTCCGGCGGGTGACATTGCCGGTCATCGCGCCGGCGGTGATTGCAGGGG
>NZ_RZRP01000538.1:0-4358 GCF_003997795.1 Mesorhizobium sp. M7A.F.Ca.US.005.03.2.1
GCCTTGTGCGCCTCGGAACCCTTGAGATGCTTGACGCCGTCCTTGTCGACAAAGCCGTCTTCGAAGGACTTCTTGGCGTTGTCCCAGGCGCCGCCGCCAGAGGTCATCGAGATGGCGACGAACAGGCCGTTGACGATGACGCCGAGCAGCGAGGCACCCAGCGCTGCAAAGGCGGACGCCTTCGAGCCCGAGATGAGCAGCACGCCGAAATAGACGACGAGCGGCGCCAGCACCGGCAGCAGCGACGGGATGATCATTTCCCTGATTGCCGCCTTGGTCAGAAGGTCGACCGCGCGGGCGTAGTTCGGCTTCGAGGTGCCGGCCATGATGCCCGGATCCTCGCGGAACTGCTTGCGCACCTCCTCGACGATGGCGCCCGCCGCACGGCCGACGGCCGTCATGGCGATGCCGCCGAACAGATACGGGATCAGCCCGCCGAAGATCAGGCCGGCGACGACGTATGGGTTGGAGAGATCGAAGGAGATCTCGCCCATGCCCTGGAAGTAGGGATATTTGTCGCCATTGGCGGCGAAGAACTTCAGGTCGTTCGAGTACGCGGCAAACAGCACCAATGCGCCGAGACCAGCGGAGCCGATGGCGTAGCCCTTGGTCACCGCCTTGGTGGTGTTGCCGACCGCGTCGAGCGCGTCGGTGGAGTGGCGCACTTCCTTGGGCAGGCCGGCCATTTCGGCGATGCCGCCGGCATTGTCGGTGACCGGGCCGAAGGCATCGAGCGCAACGATCATGCCGGCAAGGCCGAGCATCGTCGTGACCGCGATCGCCGTACCGAAGAGGCCGGCAAGCTGATAGGTCGAGATGATGCCGCCGACGATGACGATCGCCGGCAGCGCCGTCGATTCCAGCGAGACCGCGAGGCCCTGGATGACGTTGGTGCCGTGACCGGTGACCGACGCCTGGGCGATGGAATTGACCGGGCGCTTGTTGGTGCCGGTGTAGTATTCGGTGATGACCACGATGAGACCGGTCACCACGAGGCCGATCAGGCCGCAGATGAACAGGTTCTTGCCGGTGATGACCATGCCGGCGACCGTGCCGACCTCACCCCAGCCGAGCGTCACCTGGGTGGCGACGCCGAGGCCGACGATGGACAGCAGGCCAGTGACGATCAGGCCCTTGTAGAGTGCGCCCATGATCGAGCCGTTGGAACCGAGCTTGACGAAGAAGGTGCCGACGATCGAGGTCAGGATGCAGGCGCCGCAGATGGCGAGCGGATAAAGCATGGCCGCACCCAACACGGCGGTCCCGCCAAAGAAGATGGCAGCCAGAACCATGGTGGCGACGACAGTCACCGCATAGGTTTCGAACAGGTCAGCGGCCATGCCGGCGCAGTCGCCGACATTGTCGCCGACATTGTCGGCGATCGTGGCCGGGTTGCGCGGATCGTCTTCGGGAATACCGGCTTCGACCTTGCCGACGAGATCGCCACCGACGTCGGCGCCTTTGGTGAAGATGCCGCCGCCGAGACGAGCGAAGATCGAGATCAGCGATGCGCCGAAGCCGAGCGAGACCAGCGAGTCGATGACGATGCGGTCATTGGGCTGGAGGCCCATGAAGTGGGTCAGGATGAGGTAGTAGATCGACACGCCGAGCAAGGCGAGGCCAGCAACCAGCATGCCGGTGATGGCGCCCGATTTGAACGCGATGTCGAGGCCGGCAGCGAGACTGTTCGATGCGGCCTGCGCCGTGCGAACGTTGGCGCGAACGGAGACATGCATGCCGATGAAGCCGGCGGCGCCTGAAAGCACCGCTCCGATCAGGAAGCCGATCGCGGCGGTGATGGACAGCAACCACCAGGCGAGCACGAGGACGACGACGCCAACGATGGCGATGGTGGTGTACTGACGCGCCAGATAGGCTTGTGCGCCCTCGCGGATAGCCGCGGAGATTTCCTGCATGCGTGCATTGCCCTGATCGGCCGCAAGGACCGAACGTGTCGCCCAGATGGCGTAAAGGATTGAAAGCAGGCCGCAGGCGATGACGGCGGAAATAATTGTCATTGCCGGATTTTCCTCGATTGATGGCCCAAAAGAACCCCTCCCTGGGCCGTTGAGACAAAGACCGGATTCCGAGCACGGAATCCGCCTCTTCGCAGCGGTGTATGCGAAACAGGGCTGCGAACGTCAAGATATTGTTCGGTTTTTGCCCGGCTTTCGCCCAAATGGTTGGGACCAGGCGGCGGCTGCCGTCAGCACCCTGCGATTAGATCGATTGAAATTAGCCCTGACGCAGGGCGTGGCTACTCTGCCTCCCGGCCCATCCGGCGCGCCGTGTAGCGCTCTATGGCCGACAGGCCGTCATAGATCAGCACGGCAAGGGCTGCCACGATCAGGCCGCCCTGCAGGATGAAGGCGAGATTGTTGGATAACAACCCGGCGATGATCACTTCGCCCAGCGTTTTGGCTGCCACGGTCGAACCGATGGTCGCCGTGGCAAGGCTGATCACCACCGACAGCCTGATGCCGCCGAGAATGATCGGGGCGCTGAGCGGCAGCTCGACCTTGGTGAGCCTTTGCCAACCGGTCATGCCGGCGCCGCGCGCCGCCTCGACGACGTTGGCAGGTAGCGTCGTCAGGCCGGTCAGCGCGTTCTCGAAGATCGGCAGCAGGCCATAGAGAAACAGCGCGATCAGTGTCGGCTTCTCGCCGAAGCCGACGGCCGGCACGGCGAGTGCCAGCACCGCCACGGGCGGAAAGGTCTGGCCGATGTTGACCAGGCTGCGCGACAGCGGCAGGAATTCGGCGCCGGCGGGCCTGGTGACCAGGATGGCAAGCGCCACCGCAACGATGGTTGCTGCCACGGTGGCGATCAGAACCGTGCGCAAATGCAGCAATGTCAGCGTCAGCAGGCTGCCCTGGTTGTAGATCACCGGCGCATTGTTTTCGGTCAGCGGCTTCAGCAGCGGCACGAACCAGCCGGGATTGGTGACGAAGGCAACGAGCAGCATCACCAGGGCAAGTCTGAGCAGCGATGGAAGCCAGGCCTTCATGCGGGCCTCGCCGCGCGCTTCACCAGCCCGTCGACGGTGACGCGGCCAAGCGGCTTGCCATCGGCGCCTTTGACCGGCAGCGCCGGCCGGCCCGTCCACAACAATTCGGCCAGCGCGTCACGCTGGCTGGCGTCGCCGGGGATCGCCTCGCCTTCGGCGGAGCCCTTCTCCACGGCATCGCGGACCCGACCGAGCGACAGCAGCCGGAACGGCCTTTCGCTGGCGCCGACCAGGGTCTCGACGAAGGCGCTTGCCGGCTTTGCCAGGATCTCGGCGGGCTTGGCGTATTGCACCAGCTTGCCGGCATCCATGACCGCGATCTTGTCGCCCATATGCACGGCCTCTTCCATGTCGTGGGTGACCAGGATGATGGTGGTGCCGAAGCGCTTCTGGATCGCCAGCAGATCTTCCTGCGCCTTGTTGCGGATGATCGGGTCGAGGGCGCCGAACGGTTCGTCCATCAACAGCACGTTGGGCTCGGCGGCGAGCGCGCGGGCAACGCCGACGCGCTGTTGCTGGCCGCCGGACAGTTCGTGCGGATAGCGCGGCCCGAAGGCTTCGGGGTCAAGCTGATAGAGCGTCATCAGTTCGTCGACCCGGGCCTTGATGCGGTCCTTGTCCCAACCGCGCAGCACCGGCACGGTGGCAATGTTCTGCGCCACCGTGCGATGCGGGAACAGGCCGTGGCCCTGGATGGCGTAGCCGATGCTGCGGCGCAGCTCATAGCCGGGCAGCGAACGATTGTCGGCGCCGTCGAGCTTGATGATGCCCGAGGTCGGCTCGACCAGCCGGTTGATCATGCGCAGCAGCGTCGTCTTGCCGGACCCGGACGTGCCGACAATGACGGCGATGGTGCGCGGCTCGATGACCATCGACACGTCATCGACCACGGTCGTCGCGTCATAGCGCTTGGTAATGCCTTCGATCTCGATCATGCCGTTTCAACCCTGCGCCTGGTGGCGGTCATTTCGATCACCGCATCGAGGATGATGGCGGCGGCAAAGGCGAGCGCGACCGTTGGCACCGCGCCGAGCAGCACAAGGTCCATCGCCGTCTGGCCCACACCCTGGAAGACGAATACGCCGAAACCGCCGCCGCCGATCAGCGCGGCAATGGTGGCGAGGCCGATGTTCTGCACCAAGACGATGCGGATGCCGGTGAGGATGACGGGAAAAGCCAGCGGAAACTCGACGCCGAACAGGCGCTGCCTGTCGGTCATGCCCATGCCGCGTGCCGCGTCGTTGGCGGCGCGCGGCACGCCAGCGAGACCGACCACGGTGTTGGCCACCACCGGCAGCAGCGAATAAAGGAACAGCGCGACGAAGGCGGGGGCTGTGCCGATGCCGCGAAT
>NZ_RZRP01000539.1:0-4355 GCF_003997795.1 Mesorhizobium sp. M7A.F.Ca.US.005.03.2.1
GCGCCTGATCCTGCGCAACTGGGAGGATCGCGACCGCGACCTGTTCCACCGCATCAACTCCGACGACCGGGTGATGGAGTTCTTTCCATTCCGCCGTGACCGTGCCCAGGCGGATGCCAAGATGGACGAGCTCCGGGCCTGGACCACGAACGACGGATACGGTTTTGCTGCCGCCGAGATCACCGCCACCGGTGAATGCATCGGCTTCATCGGTCTCCTCGACACCGATCATGTGCCATCCCTGCCAGCCGGCACCATCGAGATCGGCTGGCGGCTGGCACCTGAGTTCTGGGGCAAAGGCTATGTCACCGAGGCAGCCGAAGCGTGGCTGGCCTACGGCTTCGAGACGCTTGGCCTCGATGAAATCGTGTCATTCGCCGTCGCGGCCAACCGCCGCTCCACCGCCGTCATGCAACGCCTCGGCATGAGCGCGGATCCGTCCGGCGATTTCGACCACCCCAGCATTCCCGACAGCCATCCGCATCTCAAACGGCATGTCCTCTACAGACTGTCGCGCCAGGACTGGCAGGCAAGAAAAAGGGCAGCTCGCTAGCCGCCCTTTTTTCAGTGTTGTCGTGTTGTCGATCTTCCGGACCTCAGTCCATCCTGATCGTCACGAACCTGAGCTCGCCGGTCTTCGAGGCCAGCATCAGCAACGCATTCTTGCGCCCCTGTTCCTTCAAGGCGCCGATGCGGTCCATGACGTCCTTGGGGGTAGCAACCGATTCCTGTGCGATCTCGGTGATCACCTCGCCGGGCTGGATGCCGCGTTCGGCGGCGGCCGAGTCCTTGGTGACGTCGGTGATGACGACGCCCGAAACATCGGCCGCAATGCTGAACTTCTTGCGTGTCTCGTCGTTCAGTTCGCCGACCGTCATGCCGAGCACCGAGGCAGTGGAAACGGCCGGAGCCTTGTCGCCCTTGTCCTGGTCGGTGTTGCCCTCCTCGGCGTTGGCGGCCTTCTCGCCATCCTCGAGCCGGCCGAGGGTCACTTTCACCGTCTGTTCAACGCCCTTGCGCACGATCAGCACGTCGACCGCCTTGCCGACAGGGCTTTCGGCGACGACACGTGGCAGGTCGCGCATCTCATGGATATCCTTGCCGTCGAACTTGATGATGACGTCGCCGGCCTGGATCGTGCCATTGTCGACCGGGCCGCCCTTGATCACGCCGGCAACCAGCGCACCCTTTGCGGTCGCCATGCCGAGGCTTTCGGCGATGTCGTCGGTCACCGGCTGGATGCGCACGCCGAGCCAGCCGCGCCGCGTCTCGCCGAACTGGCGCAACTGGTCGACGACACCGGACGCGAGCTGCGACGGGATGGAGAAGCCGATGCCGATCGAGCCGCCGGATGGCGAGATGATCGCCGTGTTGATGCCGATGACTTCGCCCGCGCTGTTGAACAGCGGTCCGCCGGAATTGCCGCGGTTGATCGCGGCATCGGTCTGGATGAAGTCGTCATAGGGGCCGGAATTGATGTCGCGGTTGCGGGCCGAGACGATGCCGACCGTCACCGTGCCGCCGAGGCCGAACGGATTGCCGATCGCCATCACCCAGTCGCCGACGCGCATCTTGGTGGAATCGCCGAACTTCACCGCCGTCAGCTTGTGGCCTTTCGGATCGACCTTGAGCACGGCGACATCGGTCTTGGTGTCGGTGCCGACCAGCGTCGCCTTCAAGGTGACGCCATCGGAGAAATTGACCTCGATGTCGTCGGCATCGGCAATGACATGGTTGTTGGTGACGACGATGCCTTGCTCGGCATCGATGACGAAGCCGGAGCCCAGCGACTGCACCTTCTGCGAGCCGTTGTCCTTGTCACCGCCGCGGTTCTTGAAGAAATCGTCGAAGAAATCCTGGAAGGGCGAACCTTCGGGCAATTGCGGCATCGGCACCGCGCCCGGGCCTTCGGTACCCTTGACCGTCTGCGAGGTCGATATGTTGACCACCGCGCCGAGCAGGCCTTGCGCCAGATCGGCGACCGAAGCGGGCCCGTCGGCGGCAAATGTCGGCGCCGTGAAGGACGGGACAGCGACGGCGCTGACAAGAAGTGCCGCCGCGCCGGTGATGAATGTCCGCCGCGCCGCGCGCAAAATTGTTTTGGATGTCATCGAGAAGCCTCCCGGTATTCTTGAAAAGAAAAGCGCTTCGACGAAAACGCCGCGTCACGCCATGTTGGCAAAAAATACGGCACGTTTGCGGCTATGACTATCGGCAGAGGATAAATCATCGCCGCCCTCATGCGCCTCGTACCAGCCAGACGATGCCGACGCCGATCGCGATCGCCGCCAGCCCGGCAATCCGCAGCGCGTTCTCGGGCAGCGACAGCACTTCGGTGGCAAGCTTCCTGGCCAGGCCGGGAAAGCCGCCATAGACCAGACCCTCTATGACGAGGACGAGGCCCATGGCGGCAAGAAAATCCTGCACCGGCCGCTACTGGCCGGTGCTGGGCTGTGCCGCCGGCGCGGCGGGTGCCGTCGCCGGAGCGTTTGGCGCAGGCGAAGCCGGCTTTGCCGGTCCCTCGCTGCCGTCGGGATTGCGGAAGAAGCGGAAGAACTCCGAGTTCGGCGACAGCACCATCGTCGTTCCGGTGTTGTCCAGCGCCGTGCCATAGGCATTCATCGACCGGTAGAAGTCGAAGAAAGCCGGATCGCGCTGATAGGCTCCCGCGAAGGTGGCGCTGCGCTGGGCCTCGCCCTCGCCGCGCAGGATTTCCGACTCTTTTTGGGCTTCGGCGACGATCTCGACCACTTCGCGATCGGCGCGGGCGGTGATGCGCTGTGCCGCCTCATTGCCGCGCGCCCTCAGCCGGGCAGCTTCCGCCAGGCGTTCCGCCTTCATGCGGTCGAAGGTCTGCTGCGAGACTTCGGCCGTGAGATCGGTGCGGCGAATGCGGACATCCTCGATCTGCAGGCCGAGCGATGTGGCATCGGGCCTGAGCTGGTCGCGGACTTCGCGCATCATCACGCCGCGCTCTTCGGAGAGTGCTGCCTCGAAATCACGCAGACCATAGACACGGCGCAAGGCAGCGTCGAGACGCGTCCTGAGCCGGGCCTCGGCCAGTTCGATCTGACCGGACACCGCGGCGCGGAAGACCCGCGGATCCGAGATGCGATAGGCGATGAAGGCATCGACCTCATAGAACTTGCCGCCCGAGACCTGGACGCGAATGTTGTCGAGATCGAAGCGCAGCACCCGGTTCTCGATCAGCTGCACGGTGTCGGCGTCGAAGAACGAGAACGGCGCCTTGAAGTAGATGCCGGGTTCGCTCTTGACGTCGACAATCTCACCGAACCTGAGCACCAGCGCCTGCTGGCGCGCATTGACCACGAAGACCGACGAATAGAGCAGGAACAGGATAACCGCTGCTGCGACGACGATGATGGGAAGACGGTTGGCCATCACTGGTTACCTCCCGTAACGGGGGCGGCCGGTGCCGGCGCTTTCGGCTGCAATGCCGGCAGCGGCAGATAGGGAACGACCCCTTGCCCGTTGCCCTGCTCGACGATGACCTTGCTCGAATCCTTCAGAACCTTCTCCATGGTTTCCAGGTAGAGGCGCTTGCGCGTTACATCGGGCGCCTTGGCATATTCGTCATAGACCGAGATGAAGCGCTGCGCCTCACCCTCAGCTTCCTGCACGACCCGGTTCTTGTAGGCGGCCGCGTCTTCGCGGATCTGTGCGGCCTCGCCGCGCGCCTGCCCGAGCTTCTGATTGGAGTACTGGTTGGCCTGCTCGACGAACTTGTCCTCGTCCTGCTCGGCGCGCTGCACCTCGTCGAACGCATCGGCCACTTCGCGTGGCGGTGCCGCATCCTCGATCGAGACGGCGTTGACGTTGAGACCGGCCTTGTAGCCGTCCAGCGTCGTCTGGATGATCTCACGCACCGAGGCGGCAATGCCCTGGCGGTCGTCGCGGAAGATGTCCTGCGCCGGCCGGCGGCCGACGGCTTCACGCATGGCGCTTTCGGCAACCTGCCGCAGCATGCCGTCGGGATCGGACACATCGAACAGATACGCGCGCGGGTCGGAGACCTGATAGGCCACGGAGAACTGGACGTTGACGATGTTCTGGTCGCCGGTAAGCATCAGCCCGGACGTATTGCCACTTGTCGCGCCGCCGCCGCCGATATCGACGAGCTGCTCGGAAATCTTGGCCGTCTCGACGGTTTCGAGCGGCCACCAATGGAAATGCAGGCCAGGCTGCGACAGTTCGGTCTTCGGCTTGCCGAAGCGCAGTTCGACCGCGACCTCATCGGGCTGCACGGTGTAAACCGCCTTGAACGCCCACAGCACCACAAGTGCAGCCGCGATCAGCGCGAAGATAGCCGGGCTCGCGCCGCCGCCGCCCGGAAG
>NZ_RZRP01000053.1:0-15167 GCF_003997795.1 Mesorhizobium sp. M7A.F.Ca.US.005.03.2.1
CAAAAACCTTGCGCCCGCGCCTTCGCTTGCGCCGCTTCTTGGGCTTGCCTTTGTGGGGTGCGTCGCCCGCCTGCCCGTCCGCGGAGCGGAGCTCCGTCGGGCGGCGTTGCTGCCAGCTTGCGTTCCCCGGGCCAGCCGACCCCTGGGAAGCGCTGGACACGCCCACCTCCGGCGCGCCGGCGCCGGTGTCGTGGTCTTCCACTGTCGTTCCTTCCGGCGCCGCGCGAACCTATGATGGACGCAGCAGGCGCTTCAGTGTTTTAAGTTGCCGCCAGACTAACAGCGCCGCGCCCGATCACCAAGAGCCGCATGCCGAATTTTGCCGGCAGGCCGCTGACCGCCGTTCCGGCGCGGCCGCTCACTGCGGCAAATCTTGCCGGCCGGCGCTGCGACAAGGGTTCGCGGTTGAATAGCCGGCTTCGATGAGGCATTTCTGAAATGAGCGGAAGAATCCGGCAAAGCCGGCCTCCCACCAGCCACGAAAAGGAAGCGGACCCGCAACGCATGGCAGTCAGGCAATGAACTGGAGACGCTATTTCTGGCCGGTCGTCGGCATCGCCGCCGTGATCTTCTCGCTGCTGCTGCTCTGGCACGAATTGCGCGGCGTTTCGCTCGACGACGTCTGGGACGGTATCACGGCCATTCCGACCCGGGGTTGGGTTCTTGCCGCGCTGAGTTCGATCATCGCCTATGCCTCGCTTGCCGGCTACGACCACATCGCGCTCCTGCATATCGGCAAGCGCGTGTCGTGGCTGTTCGTCACGCTGTGCTCCTTCACCACCTATGCGCTGTCGCACAACATTGGCGGTTCGGTGTTTTCCGGCGCCGTCATCCGCTACCGCGCCTATGGTACCAGGGGCCTGACCGGACAGGATGTCGGCGTGCTGGTGGCGGTCTGCTGGATCACCTTCGTGCTGTCGACGATTTTGGCCTCGGGCCTCGTTCTGGTGTTCGAGCCTGAGATACTCGACCGGTTTTCCGGCATCGCCCATCATGGCCTGTCGGAAGCGGCCGGCATCGCGATGCTGCTGCTCGTCGCCGCCTATGTCTTCGGCAGCTGGCTGCATCTGCGCCCGCTGAAGATCGCCAGTTTTCAGCTCCACTACCCGGCGCTGCCGATCGTCGCGCGGCAACTGCTGATCGGCCCGATCGAACTGCTGGCCGCCGCCGCGATCATCTTCTTTGCCCTGCCCGCAGCCCACAATCCCGGCTACTTCGTCATACTGGGCGTCTTCCTCGTCTCCTTCTCGATCGCGCAGATCTCGCACGCGCCGGGCGGGCTCGGCGTGTTCGAGGTGGTGTTTCTCGCCGGCCTGTCGGACATGGATCCGGTCGGCGTGCTGGCGGCGCTGCTGGTGTTCCGACTGTTCTACCTGATCATCCCGCTGATTCTGGGCCTGGGCGTGGTGCTGTTCTTCGAACGCTCGCAATTCAGCCGGACGGAGGGTTGAGACGCGGGATTGGACTGGGAGCCGCGCGCCGGCATCTGAAGTGCGGCGTCTGAAATCACCTGACGAAACGTGCCATTGAACCACAGAGCAGGCTTGACTATTTTCCGCTGGCGGCTACAAGGCAGCGCTCACAGCGGCTTGCCCGCTCGGCCCGCACGGTTCATGACCGCGCCTGCTGGGGAATAGGTTAACGGTAGACCCACGGACTCTGACTCCGTTAGTCCTGGTTCGAATCCAGGTTCCCCAGCCAGTCCATTTTTTACGGTGAAATCAGGTACTTAACTTTTTTCATTAGCAAGGTGCGTTAGCACCTTTTGTTAGCTCGCGGGCCTGTGGAAATTGCCCTTCCGCCCGACTCTCGACGGTGATTCCGGCCTATAGTCGGCTCCCTTAACGCGAAGGGAGAACGACATGGGCGGCGAAGCTATGCTTGATGACGATAACGGCGCGGCAGAAATCGCTGCTGAATGGGGCGTCGATCTGGACCTACTCAACGATGCGTCTTGGGAACTGGAAACGATAGATGGCAATGACGGCGAGACCTACGGCTTTCTCGTTCGCTTTGATAGGGATACCGATCCAGACCTTTTGGTTTCTCTAGGTGTAGATTCCGGCAGTCTCACAAGAGAGGTTAGCTTGAACGCTTTCGACAAGCCCGATCGTGAGCCGGACGAATGAGCGTGCAGAACTCAGGCGCGGGAGGGCGACATGGAATTTGTTATAGGAATGCTTGTAAGTGGCTTTGTCGTTTGGGTGATCATGCGTCCAGCAGCTAGGGCACATCTGCCTCCAGAGAACGGCAGTCTGCCGAAGGCCGATAGCTGGAAGGACACATATTTTAAGTGCTAGGCAAAGACGAAGGGTTAGTAGGCATGCCAATCTCTGGCTTAATGGACGAAGATCACTTGGATGAGCGGCAATGAGCAACAATCCCGGCAAGAAGGGAAAGCCCGCTCCATGGCAAAAGCGGGCCGCCGAACACCGCGATCAGGCGCTAGAGGAGTATCGGCTCGCAAATAATCCGTCATACGCGGAGTGGTCAAAGCGACGGTCGGAAGCTGCCAGATCATTCAGAAAAGAAACTGGGGCCGATGACTTTTCGAACCGTGATCTTTTCAAGGCCATGAAAGCCGCGTCTGCTCGCTTGCGGGCATGGGACAAGGCAAACCCCTCCCCGACGTCATGGGACGACCACAAGCGGCTGGAAACAGAGTTTGCGGCGCAATATGTGCCAAGGGATTATTCCTAAAGGTCGTCAAGGCGGCATCAAACGATAGGCGGCGAGCGCCGACGCCAAGATGCAAAGGGCCGACAGGATGCCGGCGGCGATTCCAGTCCAATGGGTCCAACTAATCCAACGATTTGTGCCGTCATCGAACTTTGGCCAGTGCTCATCGTCGTAGAGATCATGCCGGGGCTCACGGCCTCATAGATGCGGGCGTGAAAGCTCCAGTTCGCCCAAACAAGGAAGCCGCACAGGAAGGCCAGAAGCAGGCCGGGCACATGCCACCAAAAGACCGAAGGCAGCACCGCCTTCGATAGCCGGTCGTTCTGTGCGAGGAACGCGACGGCAGCGCCATGCGCGAGCAAGAGCGATGCTATCAGCCACCCCCCGTAGTTGGCATTCAGTTGGAAGGCATGGCGCTTGTTCTTTTCGAACTCCTCATAGGTGAGCTTCCGAACCTCAATGGCTTCCCAACGAATCTTGACGGCCGGCCCTGCCTATGGTCGGTTGCGATGGGCAATCTACTTGGGGCAGGTTCATGAATATAAAAGACGCCTATAACGCTGCTGTTCGCTTGCAAGCGAACATTGTTAAAAACAAATTAGTTCAAGCTAGTTTGCAAGCTGGATCGCGGAACACGCCTAAACAGTGGAATTCTGAATTCATACGGCTGTTTGAGGATCTTGATTTCGAGGAGCGTAAATTACTCCGCGAAATCGGACAATACCAAAAATTACTTGAAGTTTATGATATCGCCAAGGAAGATCAAGGTCAGGTGTCCGTATTTGTTGTCCAAAATGCTTCTGAAGCACTTGGCAGAGTTAACGCCTACGTTCAAGCAAACGCTCCCTTTGCTAAGGGTGGAGAGAATCATGGCGCTCAGGATTCAGTCGAAATAACCTTTCCAATTGCGTCATTGAAATCGACAACCTTCGAATTATCAGAAGAGATCGATTGGTTCTTTAAATTATTTAACCGTGTATCTGCTGAATTTAGCGACGAAGAAAAGCCAACGATTATCAGCGTCGATAACGTCGACTTATCAATTGCAGTTGCGATTGATTGGAAATTCCTTCTTGTAATACTTCTTATATGGACGCGGTTCCAGAAATACATGAAGGATTCTCAAGAGATAAAAAGCGGTGCGGCGGCTGTGGAACCTCAAGACCGGCGCGCCGGCGCCGAATTCCGATGCCGTCGAGGCGCTCGACGTCTGCGAGCGGTCGATCCGGCTTGCCGATGAGGCCGGCGCAGCACAACATCCGGCGATCGTCCACCTGCACATCCATCTCCTGGAAATGTCCACCATGCCGGAGCGCGGCATGCGGTCAGCGGATCTGCTCGGCGAGATGTGCCCCGATGCCGGGCACATGAACCACATGCCGGGGCATATCTATGTGCTGTGCGGCGAGTATGAGAAAGCAAAACGCGCCAGCGAAAAGGCGGTGCGTGCCAACGACCTCTATCTCGCCTATGCCGACGAGCCGACCTATTATTTGCTCGGCTGCTGCCACGATCTGCATCTGATGATGTTCACCTGCATGTTGTCGGGCCAGCACCAGCCTGCACTGTGGGCCGCCGACAGAGTGCGCAGCCTGGTCGCGCGCGACGTGGTCGCCATCCAGGGCCGGCCAAAGCTCACGCAGACGGTGGAAGGCTACCATGCGATGAAATCGCATGTGCAGGTGCGCTTCGGCCGCTGGCAGGAGATCATCGACGAACCGGTCACCGAGGAGCCTGGCCTCTATGTGCTGACGGCGGCCATGCAGCGCTACGCCAAAGGTGTGGCGCATGCGACGCTCAAGCATTTCGCTGAGGCTGAACGTGAGCGCGAAGAGTTCCATCGGCATCTGAAAGGCATTGCGCCCGAGCGGCGCTTCCTCAGCAACCCGGCGCAAGCTTCGCTGGCTGTCGGTGCCGCCCTGCTCGACGGCGAGCTCGCGTACCACCAGGGCCGGCATGAGGAGGCGTATGGCCATTTGCGGCAGGCGGTCGAGCTTGACGACAATCTGTCCTACACCGAGCCGTGGGCCTGGATGCACCCGCCGCGCCATGCGCTGGCGGCGCTGCTTCTCGACCAGGGTCACGCGCAGGAAGCAGAACAGGTCTATCGCGACGATCTGGGCCTGAGCGGCACGGTGCAGCGCTGTGCCCAGCATCCGAACAATGTCTGGGCATTGCACGGGCTTGTGGAATGCCTGAAACGGCGCGGCGAGACCGATGAATTGCCGACATTGCAGACAAGCCTTGCAGCGGCGCTGGCCAAGGCGGACGTACCGATCACCTCGTCCTGCCTGTGCAGGACGAGCGCGCAGCAAGGCTGCTGTCACTGACGCGAAGTCTGCCTGTCGCCACTGTTGCGGCCGATCGGCTAGAGCAATTCCAGGAAAAGTGTGAAACGGTTTTCCATCCGGAATTGCGTCAAAACAAGGAGTTAGAGCGGGTCGCCGTTTCCGTGAAACGGTGAACTGCTTTAGCCAAACAAATTGTCGACCAGATCGTCGTTGGCGGTGGAAACCTCGCCGCCCGGGTATGTCACCTGCCGATCAGCCGAGGCTCCATGCTGCGTCGCCCCACGCCTTCGATCAGCACGGAACAGTCTATCTCATCGTGAAGTTGGGCGTTTGGGTCAGACGAAAGCCAGGAAGCATAGGAGCGAAGCTGCTTGAGCCTGGCTGTTTTCTCAAGCCGTGCCTGGCGCTCATCCTCGGCTGGTTGAGCCGGTCCTTTGTTCTTCTGGGCAGGAAATTGCATCCTGGCTCTCCTCGGTCACCGAGCCTGTGGAGACGGACTCAATCGGGCGTTGGCCCGTTGTCGCTCCGGTCTCTGCGGTTCTGAAGCCAACACATGCGCTGACGGGAGTCGCCATTCATCTTGATGATGGCGGACCCTTATCAACAATGCACCCGCGCCACCGCCGGGTGCTCCTGGTCCGGGTTCACTGCGCGCACGGCACTCGGCAGTCGGACGCAACTGCAGGAAATGGAACCAGATCGGCCGTGCGACGTCATAGAAGCAGGTGCCCATACGGGAGTGTGACCTCCATGATCAGGCTCGTTCTTGTCGCGGTCGCCATGCTCGTCATGGCATGCGATGCAACGGCGGCGGCAAAACTGGACGCGGCCGCCGTCAACAACGCCCAATTTGACGGCAGCGAAGCGAAAGGCGTCAGTGCGACCGTGCTGAAGGCGCAAATCCTCTTGGATCGTGCACGCTTCTCGCCAGGCCTGATCGATGGCCGCCAAGCAGAGAACTTCACCCGGGCAGTCAGTGCGTTCCAAGCGGCCAACGGATTGCCTGCCGACGGCAAGCTCACCCGCGAGACATGGGACAAGCTGGTCGCGACCTCCTCGCGCCCCGCGATTGAGACCTACGATTTGACACGCAAGGATGTGCATGGGCCGTTCACCAGGCGAATTCCGGCACGCATGGAGAGGATGGCCCGCCTGCCCAGGCTGGCTTACCACAATGCCTTGGAAAAGATGGCGGAGCGCTTCCACATCAGCGAGCAACTGCTTGAACGGCTCAATCCCGGCATCGGCTTCAGGAGGGCGGGGCAAAAGCTGCTCGTGCCAGCTGTCACCCGAGGTGATCCGCCGCAAGACATCGCGAGCGTCGAGGTCGACAAGAGCGCTCGCCAGGTTCGGGTGCTTGACCCTTCCGGCAAAGTGCTTGCGACGTACCCCGCCTCGATCGGAAGCCAGGAGAAGCCCGCGCCGAGTGGCCAGGCGGAGGTCAAACGCGTGGTGCACCACCCAACCTATCATTACGATCCCGAGTTTGCCTTCAAGGGGGTGAAGACCAAGCGCCCCTTCACGATCGCTGCCGGGCCAAACAATCCGGTGGGATCGGTCTGGATCGACTTGTCCATCGATAGCTACGGCATTCACGGAACGCCGGACCCAGGCAAGATCGGAAAGACCTTCTCGCATGGTTGCATCAGGCTGACCAACTGGGATGCCGAAGACCTCGCCTCTGAAGTGCAAAAAGGCACAAAGGTCGTCTTCAAGGACGAAGCGGCAGGATCGGTCGAACAAGGATCGCAGTAGGTAGGCGCTACGGCCTACCCATTTTCGACCGTGTGACTAGTCACACGGTCGTGTGACTGGCGTCGCCGAGGGCGTGGAGCGGCCCCTTACCCCAGCCACTTCTCGTAGTCGGACACCAGCAGATGGATCGGGGCAACGTCTTCGTCGATGTTGGAAAAACGGCCGATCGGTTCGCGAAACACATTGTCGGTGAGATCGTCGTTGACGGTCGAGACCTCGCCGATCAGCACATCCTTGCCCTCGGCCCAAAAGGCATGCCAGACGCCGGGCAGCAGCGTGACGCTTTGGCCCGGGTCGAGCTTCAGGAGCCCGCCCGCAGGCAGCCTGTGGATGGTTCCGTCGACCGGCACCGAAACCTCGGCCTTGGGATCGATGCCGCCGTCGCGGTCATGCATGAACAGTTCCAGCACCAGCTTGCCGCCGCCACGGTTGATGATGTCCTCGGCCTTGATGTTGTGGCGATGCATCGGCGACAGCTGGTCCTTGCGCGAGATCATGATTTTCTCGGCATAGAGCATGCCCATGCCCTTCTTCATGTCCTCGTAGCGGCCGTTGCGAACGGTGAACAGGAACAGGCCGAGCTCCTTGAACTTCTCCTGACCGTAATCGGTGATGTCCCAGCCGAGCCGCGAGGTAAACACGGCCGCGGAGTCGGCCTGGCGCGCCTTCGCCTCCTGCGGCGACCAATAGGCGAAGGGCGGCATGATGTAGCCGAACGAGCGGATGAAAGCGTCGGCTTCGCGGATGATGTCGTTGATGGCGGAGCGCTTCATGATCATGATCCCTTCGTATCGATTTGTCTGGCAAATCGCATAGCCGAACGTCGATGCGGTGTCGATCCATCTCGCCGCCTGCCCGGCCTTGCGCTTAGGCGCATGGACCACAGATCCGCTTCGCTGGCCGCGTGACATCGCGGATTTTCAGGGCCATAAATCCCGCGGATTCCTCATGGGGTGAAAGATGATGCCGACCGTCCACGACCTCGATACGCCGTCGATTCTCATCGACGCCGCGCGCGCCGAAGCCAATATTGCCCGCGCCCAGGCGCATGCCGACAGGAATGGGCTGAAGCTCAGGCCGCATATCAAGACGCACAAATTGCCCTATTGGGCGAAGAAGCAGGTGGCGGCCGGCGCCGTCGGCATCACCTGCCAGAAGATCGGCGAGGCCGAGGTGATGGCCGATGCCGGGCTGGCCGATATTTTTCTTCCCTACAACATCCTTGGGCGCGCCAAGCTGGAGCGGCTTCTGGCGCTGCACGGGCGCGTCACCCTGTCGGTGACAGCGGACAGCATGGAGACGCTCGAAGGGCTGGCAGCCACCTTCACCGATGCCGGTCATCGTCTACCGGTGCTGGTCGAATGCGACACCGGCATGGGACGCTGCGGCGTGCAGTCGGCCGATGAAGCGGTTGCGCTGGCAAGACAGATCGACAGAGCCGGTGGCCTCGCCTTCGGAGGACTGATGACCTACCCGGCCGCCGGGAAGGCAGCGGAGGCCGAAGCCTGGCTCGCCGACGCCAAGCAGGCGCTGGCCGCATCGGGCCTCGCCTGCGAACGCATCTCCAGCGGCGGCACGCCGGATATGTGGCGCTCCAGCGATACATCTGTTGTCACGGAGTATCGTCCAGGCACCTACATCTATCTCGACCGCTATCAGGTCGCCAAAGGCGTCGGCACGCTCGACGATTGCGCGCTGACGGTGCTGTCGACGGTGGTCAGCCATCCCACCGCGACGCGCGCTATACTCGATGCCGGCAGCAAGGCGCTGTCCAGCGACACGCTGGGTCTCGCCGATTTCGGCGAGTTGCCCGGCGTGCCGGGAGCGCGGGTGACGGGCCTGAGCGAGGAGCACGGCACCGTCACGCTTTCGGGTGACGGCAAATTGCGCATCGGCGAGCGCGTGCGTGTCGTGCCCGACCATTGCTGCGTCGTCACAAACTTGTTCAACGAGGTCAACCTGGTCGACGGCGACAAAGTGCTGGAAACGCTGCCTGTGGCGGCGCGCGGAAGGATGGGGTGAACTAAGAAGCGTCTTGCCTTCTCACACAAGGGGAGAAGGGGGAGAGCGCTCCGCCTGCCGTGCCGCGACCCTGCGCATGGCAATCACCCGGCGACGGCGGATTTCGGTGCGCATCGCCATCAGGTGCAGCGCGAAGAACAGCACGGTGAAGCCGAGCGCCATCACCAGAAGCGGCCACAGCAGGCTGGGGTCGATGGTGGAGCCGCCCATGCGGAACACCGAGGCCGGCTGATGCAGCGTGTTCCACCAGTCGACCGAGAATTTGATGATCGGGATGTTGATGAAGCCGACCAGCGTGATGATGGCGGCGGCCCAGGCGGCGCGGCTGGCATCGTCGAGCGCACGGGTCAGCGCGATGATGCCGAGATACATCAGGAACAGCACGAAGACCGAAGTCAGCCGCGCATCCCAGACCCACCAAGTGCCCCACATCGGCTTGCCCCAGATCGAACCGGTGATCAGCGCCAGCGCGGTGAAGACCGCACCGATGGGTGCGGCTGATTTCAGCGCGACATCGGCCAGCGGATGCCGCCAGACGAGCGTGCCGAGCGCCGAGACCGCCATCAGCGTGTAGCACATCATGGCCAGCCAGGCGAAAGGCACGTGGATGTACATGATGCGGACGGTGATGCCTTGCTGGAAATCCTCAGGCGCGGCGAAGCTCATATAGAGCCCGACGGCGAGGATCAGTGCGGCGATCGTGGCCAGCCACGGCACGACCTTGTCCGCCAACCCGACGAAGCGCGTCGGGTTGGCGAGATCCATCCAGCTCGTCAGGCGTGAAGTCGTGTCGCTCATACGGTTCTACATAAACCGCCGCGGCGTTCGGGGCAATCGAGCGGTGGTGTCGCAGGGCTGCAGCGCTTTGCCTTCTCCCCTGTGGGAGAAGGCAGAGACGTGCCTGATCAGGCGGCCGCTTCCTGCTGTTGCAGCACGGTGCGGCTGAGGCGGCGGACCTCCTCGTCGTTGAGCAGGCCGCCAGCGCGCAGCAGGCTGGCAAAGCGCCCATTGCGCAGCGACAGCTCGGTGAAGCCGCCCATCTCGACCACCCTGCCCTTGTCCATGAACACGACCAGATCGGCGTCGCGAACGGTGGTCAGGCGGTGGGCGATGATGAAGGTGGTGCGGTCGCGGCGCAGTTCGTCGATCGCTTCCTTGACGCGGTCCTCGGTCTCGACGTCGAGCGCGCTGGTCGCCTCGTCGAGCACCAGGATCGGTGCGTCCTTCAGCACGGCACGGGCAATGGCGATGCGCTGACGTTCGCCGCCCGACAGCTGGCCGCCACGTTCGCCAACCACCGTGTCGTAGCCATTGCTCTTGGACAGGATAAAGTCCTGTGCGGCAGCCGCATTGGCGGCGGCATGGATCTCGTCATTGCTTGCATCGGCGCGGCCGACACGGATGTTGTCCTCGATCGAGCGGTTGAGCAGGCCGGCATCCTGGAACACCGTGGCGATCGAATGGCGCACCGACTTGCGGGTCACGGTGCGGGTGTCGATGCCGTCGATCAGTATACGGCCATGGGACGGCGAGAAGACACGCTGCAGCAGGTTGATGAGCGTGGTCTTGCCGGCACCCGTCGGGCCCACGATGGCGACGGTCTGGCCCGCCTGCACCTCGAAGGACACGTCGTCGATGCCTTGGCCGGAATTGGCGAATTCAAAGCCGACATTCTCGAAGCGCACATGGCCGGTGACGTTGGAAAGATCGCGCAAGCCGTCCGGCTCGGCGGAATCAGCCGCGGAGTCCTCGAGATGGTAGAAATCCTCGAGCTTGGCACGGGCCTCGGAAATCTGGTTGGCGAAAGCCGACATCTGGTCGAGGCGAGCGATCAGCATCGTGGCAAAACCGGTGAAGGCAATGACGTCGCCGACACCCAACTGACCATGAGTCACGAGATAGGAGCCGATCGACAACACGATCAGCATCGAGATTGCCGATGACAGACGGTGCAAGGCATTGGCCAGCGCCCACCAGTCGAGCACAGGGTTCTGCGCGTCGAGCAGGTTCTTGACGTAGCGGCGCAGCGTATCGGCCTCGTGGCCGAGGCGATTGTAGCTCTGCAGCACCGCAACGTTGCTGACCGAGTCGGTCACATGCGCGAACACCTTGTGGTAGTGGCGCTCGACCGCGGCCTGGCCCGCCTTGGTGCGGCGCATGACCATCCGGCCGATGCCGACATAGAGCAGCCCGAGGCCAAGCAGCACCAGCGACATGCGCAGGTCCATGCTGATCGCGGTCGGGACCAGCAGCACGAGGGCGACAGCCGTGGACAGATGCTGGCGCATGAATTCGAGCCAAAGGCTGAACAGGGTTTCGACGGCGCGCAGCATCGTGTGCAGCGCATTGGAGGTGCCGTGCTGATGGTGCCAGGCGAGCGGCATGGTGATCACGCGCTCGAACGACTCGCAAAGCACTTCGCTGCGCCGAGCATGGGCGAAACGGTCAGCGCCGCGCGCCACCATGACGAAGGCAACGATGTTGAAGGCGCCGAGACCGGCCCACATGACCAGCGTGGTGAAGACAGAGCCACGCTCGGAGATGGCGCCGATGACGCGACCGAACATAATCGGCTCGAGAAGCGCTACGATGGCGAGAGCCACGTTGGCCGAACAGATCAACGCAACGCGTTTCCTGTCCGCGGCCAGATAACCGAGAGCTCGCCAGTAGATTTGCAGAAGGGTCACCCCAGTTACTCCGCCACGCTGTTTATTGTGCACTGCATCATTTTATTCGTACCGGTTGATACGTCGCAAAACAATGGCCGTGTACCCCTTCAGTTCCCTTAGAGCGAACAAAAGATGGCGACGTTCCGAAATCTGCCGTGATCACCTAACGGTTTGAGAAGACAGGTAAAATGTCAGGCATGCGGCGAAATCATGGCAGTTGGCACGTGCTGCCATAATTTTAATCAGCAACAATGTCGGGCGGATGACTGAGGCCGAAATCGCCTTTCGCGAAGTATAAAGCAAAACAAAGCTGCAGGATGCCCTTCCAGGCGAAGGGTGGCCAAAGCCTCACCGCTCGCGGCTACTCCTATGGGGCGCCTCAAACCTTTGATTTCATAGACTTCTCGGCGGGATGCCCGTCAACGGCAGACGGCAACGCCAGGCGGGATGGGGCCTCTCATCCCGCCTGGCGTGACAAAAGTCGCGGTCGGGGCCTCAGCCCCGAGCGCATGCTTTTTGGGCAACAGGCCTCAGGCCGGAATCCTGACGACAACCTCGGCAACTTCGCCGTCCTTCAGCTCGACTGCCGAAGCCTTGGTCTTTGCCCCATTCACCTCCAGCGACACGGCCTTGGCCTTATTGTCGCGGATGACACGAACCTTGAGTTCCGCCCCCAGCATTTTGAGATTTGCCGAGTACCCATCCCAGTGGCTTGGCAGCTTCGGCTTGAACTGGACACGCTTGCCGCGCCGTTCGATGCCCAGAATGCCTTCGACCGCAGCCCTGTAGAGCCAGCCGGCAGAGCCGGTGTACCAGGTCCAGCCGCCACGGCCGCCCTTGCCGTTGCCGGCATTGTCGTCCCCGGCATAGATGTCGGCCGCCACGATATAGGGCTCGACTCGATAGTGCTCGGCCGTGGCCTCGTCGGTCGCGTGGTTGACGGGATTCAGCATCGAGAAACAACGATAGGCCTCGTCGACCTGCCCCATCTCGGCAAGCGCGATGACGAACCATGTGGCGGCGTGGGTGTACTGGCCGCCATTCTCGCGCACGCCAGGCGGATAGCTCTTGATGTAACCGGGGTCCTTTTCCGTCTTCGAGAATGGCGGCGTGAACAGCTTGACGATCTTCAGCTTGTCGTCGACGAGCAGCTTCGTTGCTTGCTCCATGGCGGTGGTCGACCGTGCCGGGTCGCCCTCTCCCGAAAGCACACTCCAGGACTGGGCGATCGAGTCGATCTTGCACTCCTGCGAGTGGCGAGACCCCAAAGGCGTGCCGTCGTCGAAACTGCCGCGCCGGTACCATTCGCCGTCCCATGCGGTGCTCTCAAGCGCCCGCTTCAGAACATCGGCATGCTTTGCCCAGGCCTGTGCTCGCTTGGCATCACCCTCGGTCTTGGCGACGGGGGCGAAATCGCCCAGCGTCTTCAGCAGGAACCAGCCGAGCCAGACGCTCTCGCCCTTGCCGTGCTCGCCGACGCGGTTCATGCCGTCGTTCCAGTCGCCGCCGAGGATCAGCGGCAGGCCCGCGGGGCTGCTGCGCTTGATGGCGAGATCGAGCGCACGCGCGCAATGATCGTAGAGCGTCGCTGTCTTCTTCGAGATTTCCGGGGTGAAGAAGGCATCGTGCTCGCCCTCGCCCAGCGGCTGTCCATCGATGAAGGCCAATTGCTCCTTGAGGATGGAGGCATCGCCAGTGACCAGCAAATAGCGCGCCGTAGCGTGGGCAAGCCAGACCACGTCGTCGGAGATCAACGTGCGTACGCCAGCACCCGTGCGCGGCAGCCACCAGTGCTGCACGTCGCCTTCGGGGAACTGCCGCCGCGCCGCGTTGAGGATCTGGTCGCGCGCCAACTGTGGGTCATGCGCCAGCAGCGCCAGCGTATCCTGCAACTGGTCGCGGAAGCCGAAGGCGCCGCTGGCCTGATAGAAGGCCGAGCGGGCGCGGATGCGGCAGGCCAGGCTTTGATAGGGAAGCCAGTGGTTGACCATGGCGTCGAGCGCCTTGTCGGGCGTCTCGACCTGGATGGTGTCGAGGAAGCCGCGCCATTCGCGCTCATTGTCGGCCAATCGCTGGTCGAAGTCCTTGGCCCGATGCTCCTGCACCAGCGCGCTCGCCTCCTCGACCGACTCGGCGTCGCCGAGCAGCCAGAGCAGCGTCACGTCGCCGCCTGCCGGGATCTCGACGTCGCGGGCAATCGCCGCGCACGGATCGTCGCCGGCCTCGACACGGCCAGACAGCGCCGCACCACTCAGCACCGCCTGCGGTAGCTCGCTGGAACCATGCCGGCCCAGGAACTCCGATCGGTCTGTGGTCACCGAATGGACGCCGCCGTCGGCCGCCAGGAAGGCCACACGCTCGCCGAAATCCAGCCCATAGGGGTTTTGTGCCAGCAGCGCACCGGTTGCCGCGTCCCGCGACGGGACGATGGTTGCCGCAGTGCGCGACCGATGCCCGCCGAGCACCCATTCGGCATAAGCATAGACACGCAGCCGCGCCGGCACCGAGCCGGAATTCTGGATGCGCAGCCGCGAGATCTTCAGGGAATCGACCGGATCGACGACATGGGTAAGGTCCATCGACAACGGTCCGCGCTTCGAGCGGAAGGTCGAGAAACCCTGGCCGTGCCAGGCCTCGTAGGTCATCGAGGGATCGCGCACCATGGCGGCGAGCGGCGAGAATGCCTTGCCGCTGGCCTGATCGTAGATATAGAGGCCCTCGCCCGGGCGGTTCGAGACCGGATCATTCGACCACGGCGTCAATTGGTAGTCGCGGCTGTTTCGGCTCCAGGTGAAGGCTGCGCCCTCGGCGGAGGTGTGGAACCCGAACGAGGCGTTGGAGACGACGTTGATCCACGGCTGCGGCGTCGTGCGCCGCCCGGCCAGGCGCACGACATAGTGCCGTCCGTCGCCGTCGAAACCGCCAAAGCCGTTCCATTGGCTGAGTCCGCTGCCATCGGCGCTGACATTGGCCACCGCCTGCGAGGCAGGAGTATGCGTCGTGGGTGTCGGCGACGGCAATTCACGCGGAATCGGCAACGTTGCCAGAGCATCCCGCGCCTGCAGGGCCGCCGCCTCGGCGCGCTCGATCTGGTCGAAGATGGTGCCGTTGCGCGTGTGCAGGACGACGCGGGCGACGGCGAGCAGCGTCTTGTAGGTGGTCTCGTCCATGAGGTCGCGGCGTACCGCGAAGATGTGCTGGCGCGGCCCGAGCTCCTTGCCGCGCAGACGGCTGTTTTCGCACAGCGTCTCGACCGCCCGCTGCAGGTCCTGGACATAGGAGGACGCCTGCTCGTTGACGACGACGAAGTCGATCATCATGCCGCGGGTGCGCATATATTCCTGGAACCGCAGCGCCTGGGCGACGATTTCGAGATCGGCGACATCGCCGATCCTGACCAGGAAGATCGGGAAATCGCCGGAAATGCTTGTCGGCCACAGGCTCGACTGCTTGCCCAGCCCCGAGGCGATGGATTCGGCGGGAAGACGCAGGAACGGATCCGGATAGATCAGATAGCGCGCCAGCTTCTGCACATTGGCGGCATCGGTCAGGCTGAGGCCCATGTGGCGGGTCTGCACCTGGCTGCGCGTCCAGGCAAGCATGGCCTGGCGGGCAAAGCTCTCCGGATGGTCGAGGCGGGCGATGGCTTCGTCCAGTTCGGCACGGCCGGCGCCGACAACCGTCCAGAAGGTCAGCGATATCTTCTTGTTGGCCGACAACGCGCATCCGGCCTTCTCGAAGATGTTCGTGG
>NZ_RZRP01000540.1:0-4352 GCF_003997795.1 Mesorhizobium sp. M7A.F.Ca.US.005.03.2.1
GTTCTGCAGCAGGGCATAGACCTTGCGGTACTTCGCCTGGAAGCTGGTGTTGGTCGCCTGCGTGCGCCGGCTGGAGGCGCCGGGAATGTCGGGCTGCACGGCATTGCGATTTCCCGGCGGCACCAATGTCGCTGCCTCGGCGGCGAACAGCGTCGCCGCCAGCGTCAAGCCGAGAATGACCAGGATCAGTTTTTTCATGCACCCGCCGCCCAAGCAATTCCAGGAAAAGTGTGAAACGGTTTTCCGGAATTGCGTCAACCAAGAGATCGAGAATTGCCGCGCAAACTAGGTAAAGCTCTTGGTCGAGTCGAGAGCGCCCCTTCACCCGGCAGGACGAAAGGTGGCCAGATGGTACCATCTGGCCACACATGATTTTGCTTGCCGGAAAATGTTGCCTGGACCGGCGCCGGAACGTTTCGGCGCCGTCGTTTAAAGGATGAACCGCGACAGGTCGGTATTCCTGGACAGATCGCCGACATGCTTTTCGACATAGGCGGCGTCGATAGTGACGCTCGTTCCGTTGCGGTCGGGCGCATCGTAGGAGATTTCGTCCAGCACCCGCTCCATCACCGTCTGCAGGCGCCTGGCGCCTATGTTCTCGACGCTGGCGTTGAGATCGACGGCGATGCCGGCGAGCGAATCGATGGCGTCTTCGGTGAAGGTCAACTCGACGCCCTCGGTCTTCATCAGCGCGATATACTGCTTGATCAGGCTGGCCTCGGTCTCGGTTAGGATGCGCACGAAATCGTCCTTCTCCAGCGCCCGCAGTTCGACGCGGATTGGCAGGCGGCCCTGCAATTCCGGCAACAGGTCGGACGGCTTCGAGACGTGGAAGGCGCCGGAGGCGATGAACAGGATGTGATCCGTCTTCAACGGTCCGTATTTGGTCGCCACCGTGGTGCCTTCGACCAGCGGCAGCAGGTCGCGCTGCACGCCTTCGCGCGAGGGCCCGCCGGAAATGTCCGATCTCGCCGCGATCTTGTCGATCTCGTCGAGGAAGACGATGCCGTCGTTTTCCGCGGCATCGAGCGCCCGGCGCACCACCTCGTCCTGATCGAGCAGCTTGTCGGACTCGTCATTGACCAGCAGGTCGTAGGACTCCTTCACCGTCGTCTTGCGCATCTTGGTTTTCTTGCCGCCCATCGCCTTCGACAGCATGTCGTTGATGTTCAGCACGCCGATATTGGCGCCCGGCATGCCGGGGATTTCAAATCCGGGCATGCCGCCGCTGCCGGTGTCGGCAACCTCGACCTCGATTTCCTTGTCGTCGAGCTCGCCGTCGCGCAGCTTCTTGCGGAAACTGTCGCGGGTGGCCGGGCTCGCCGTCTTGCCGACCAGTGCTTCCAGCACACGTTCCTCGGCGTTGACGTGGGCGCGCGCCTTGACGTCCTCACGCATCTTCTCGCGCACCAGGCCGATGGCGATCTCGACGAGGTCGCGGATGATCTGCTCGACATCGCGGCCGACATAGCCGACTTCGGTGAACTTGGTCGCCTCGACCTTGACGAAAGGCGCACCGGCCAGCCGCGCCAGGCGGCGCGAGATTTCCGTCTTGCCGACGCCGGTCGGCCCGATCATCAGGATGTTCTTGGGCATCACCTCTTCGCGCATCTGGCCTTCCAGCTGCTGGCGGCGCCAGCGGTTGCGCAAGGCAATGGCCACGGCGCGCTTGGCGTCCTTCTGGCCGATGATGAAGCGGTCGAGTTCCGAAACGATTTCGCGGGGAGAAAATGTGCTCATATCACTAAATTCCACTTTGCCACTGCTTGATGGCCTCGAACGGATGCAGCAGCATGATCACGTTGAGTGTCAGATTGTCCCGGATGAGGTAGCCGGTGCCGAGTTCGAAGATGATGGCGAGGCTGACGATCACCCATATAGGTAGCCTTCGCGCCATCACAAATCCCAGCACCATGGCCAGTGTGTCCGACACCGAATTGATGATGCTGTCGCCATAGTAATCGAGCGAAATGGTGCCGGCGCGGTAGCGGTCGATGATGAACGGGCTGTTTTCCAGCAGCTCCCAGCCGCCCTCGATGAAGACGGCGAACGCCAGCCTCAGGCCGATCGGCGAACGCGGGAACAGGAACCGCGCCAGCGCATAGAACAGGAAGCCGTGGATGATGTGCGAGAACGTGTACCAGTCCGAAATGTGCTGGGAATTCTCCGAACTGTTCACCACGCCATGCCAGAGCTTGACGTAGCCGCAGGTGCAGATCGGCGTCCGCCCCATGCCGTAGAGCGCCCCGGCCTGGAAGATGACCAGGGCAAGCACCAGCAGAAGCCCCATCCGCCAGCTGTCTTCGTAGGCCGAATAGCTGTTTTCCGTGGCCGGTGTCGTCATCGGTTCATTCCCCCTCGTTTCGCGTCGCCGTCTCGATCATCACAAAGCCCTGTCACGCCTTCAGCGGCGGCAGCCGGCGGATCACGGCCGCCGGCAAGGTGGGGTTGACCACAATCCGCCGGATACGCTGCCAGCCGGCCCCGAACAGAATAATCAGCGCGCCAACAACGACCAGGATCAAGGCAAAAGGCGGGATGCCCGTCGAATCGGAGGCGGAATTCACCAGATAATAGATGCCCAGCGAGCCGAAGTAAGCCAATGTAGGAACCAGAAGCGAACGGCGGTCTATGGCCAGCGCGACATAGAGGAAGCCAAGGATCAGAATCGTCAGCATGATGGTTGCATTGGCATCCGGCGCGATATGTCCGAATACGACGTTTTGGCCGGTTGCCATGATAAAGAGCGGATGCACCAGCATCGGCGCCGAGACGACATGCAGCCAGAAAGCGCAATCGGACCAGATCTTGCGTCGATCCCTGTCGTAAATGTCAAAAGCGACACCCGTTGCGAACACGATCAGGCCGCAGATCAGCGGCATGTAAAGGGCCGCGCGAAGCAATTCGGGAACGTCCTCGAGGCGCGGCGGCGCAATCGCGCCGGTTGTCACACTGTCATACAGGATTATCGCCGTTTGCAGGAAGGCAAGCAGTGTGAAGGCGATGGCGATGGTCCCGGCAATGATGGGGACGCGAAAGCGCCAGAAATAGATCGCCGCCGCGATTATTCCTCCGCCCAGGAACAGATATCCGGCCCGGGACGCCGTCTGGCGCAACGCCAATAGCTGCCAGATGGTTTCCGGCTTGCGTATGCCGAAGCTGGCCTCCACTTGCAGCGCCAGAGCGGCCAGAATGGCGGCCATGAAAATCAGGGCAAGCACGGACGACGATAGCTTCATCCGGTGCTGACGCGTGACGATTTCGGCGAGCCCCCAGGCGAAAACCGCGAGGATGCCGGCGATCCAGAATGTCTGGCCTGGAAGCAAGGTGGTGAGGACAAAGAAGAAGCCGGCGCTGAGCAGAACGGTTCCCACGGTGACGAACAGATCGTTGCCGCCGCCGACCAGCCGCAGGTTTTCCTCGTCACCCTCGTCACCGGCGGGCCTGGCCTCGGGGGCGAGAGCGACCGCGCGTTCCATGGCCTCCAACTGATCGCGCAAGGTCTGCGAGATCAAACCTTTCGCGACTGCCTTGTCGAGGGTTTCGGCGCTGATCAATTGGGCTCCTGCGTCGCGTCGCGCGCCATCAACAGGGCTGGCCCGTACTCCGATGTTCTGGTGTCAAAGGCAACAAAGCCGGCCTTTTCGTAGGCGCGGATCGCCCTGACATTGGCGGGATCCGGGTCGATGATGACGCGCGGAACACCTTCCTCGAAAAGCTGTTCGACGAATTGGCGCACGATCGCCGAGCCATGGCCACGCCCGACCAGCTCCGGCACGCCGATCGACACGTCGATGCCGAGCGTGCCGAACGGCTGGTCGGCGTAGGGGTGGTCGTCTTCCAGATGCGGATCGTAGCTCTGCAGATAGGCGATCGGCTTGCCGTCGAGCTCGACGATCAGCGGCTCGACGGAAATCGAGTCGATATGATCGCTAATCCCGGCGATTTCCGTCTCCGGATCGTCCCACCACTCTGCAACATGCGGCTGGGCAAGCCAGCCGGCGATCATCGGCAGGTCTTTCTCCGTCACCGGCCGAAAATCATAGGTCACCACCTCTTCAGGCGGCATCGAGCGTTTCGACGACGAAATTGTTGTTGGTGTAGACGCAGATGTCGGATGCGATCTGCATCGCCTTGCGGGCGATCTCCTCGGCATCCTTGTCGCTGTCCATCAGCGCGCGGGCCGCGGCCAGCGCGTAATTGCCGCCCGAACCGATGGCCATGACGCCGAATTCGGGTTCGAGCACGTCGCCGGTGCCGGTCAGCGCCAGCGAGACTGACTTGTCTGCCACCAGCATCATCGCTTCCAGCCGGCGCAGATAGCGGTCGGTGCGCCAGTCCTTGGCGAGCTC
>NZ_RZRP01000541.1:0-4343 GCF_003997795.1 Mesorhizobium sp. M7A.F.Ca.US.005.03.2.1
ACCGCCTTTATGGCCTCGAACTGAATTCTGCACAGTTGGAGGAGTTCTTCGCGTCGCGACGCGAAACGGTAGAGGACGTGCGAACGGCCGAGGATGTTGTCGTCAGCACCGTGGGACGCGAACTCTACGAAAAATTCTTCCGTGGCTACACCAGAAAGCAATGGGGCGTGGATCCGAACCAGCTGAGCAAATCGGTGACGGCACGAGTGCCGACCAGAACCAACCGCGATGACCGATATTTCAGCGACAGCTTCCAGAAGATGCCTGCCGGCGGATACACGAGGATGTTCGAGCGCATGCTCGACCATCCGAACATCAAGATCATGCTGCAGACCGACTTCCGCGAAATTCGTGACGAGATACCGTTCAACCGCCTGATCTATACCGGCCCGATCGACGAGTACTTCGGCTGGCAGCTGGGGCGTCTTCCTTATCGTTCGCTCCGCTTCGAGCACGTCACCCTCGACCAAGAGCAGTTTCAGCCGGTTGCCGTCGTCAACTATCCCCAGACGGAAGATTACACCCGCATCACCGAGTACAAACATCTGACCGGCCAGCAGAACGCGCGGACCAGTCTGACCTACGAATATCCCACCGATATCGGGGACCCGTACTATCCGGTGCCGCGGGCCGAAAACGAAGAGCTCTTCAAGCGCTACGAAGCGCTTGGCGCAACCTGTCCCGACGTGTGGTTTGTCGGTCGACTGGCAACCTACCGCTACTACAACATGGATCAGGTGGTCGGGCAGGCCCTGGCAACCTTCGCCCGCATCCAGAAGAGCGTCCCGGAATGGGCGAGCGCGGGGAAGGCGTCGTTGGCCCAAGGGGCGCTGTAGCTCGCCCACCCGGACGTACCTGGGAGCATCGAGCGTGGCAAGGCGGCGCCGACAGGCGCTCGCAACATCCCTCGTGCCGCTCATGTATTAACGCGTCAGGTTCGCCGTGAACAAAGCTCGCTGGCGGGCCAATTCCTCCGCGATGGGCTTGCGGACGTGCCGACTGCCGTCCGCCTGGACGACCGAAAACAATCCCACCTCCGCATGCCGCGAATTGTCCCAGCCCGGATAGGCGGTTATCGGATATAGGCAAATACCTTCGATCGGCGCTTCGAGGTCAATTGCGGCACGCACCTCGTCGCAGACATAATGGAGCCACGCCGCCCCGCCTGATCCCTCGGAGCCGGTCTCGGCGATGAACATCGACTTGCCATATCGATGCGCGACCTCGATCAGCATCTCGGATAGGGCACGGTACTCGTGGTGCCCCATGGGAATCGTCGGCCCGTTGAGGTACCACTGATTGTGCGGGTAGAAATTCAGGCCAACGACATCGACAACATCGTCGCTGCCCCCCAACTCAGGCTCTGCCCGGCCCAGCAGCATGTCGTAAGCTTCGAACTGTCCGAGACGGGCATTTTCAGCCCGACGCCGTTCGGTCCGCGTCCGGTCGCGAGGGGCAATGTGGATAAGCGGCTCGGCCCAGACAAATCTGCAAGCGGGATCGACCTCGCGCATCGCGCGAACGCCAGCTATTGCAGCTCTCACGAGGTGCCTCTTGAACCATCCCCGCTTCTTCGGGCCAACGCGCGGGAAATAGCCAACCTCAACAGCCCAGGCGAAAAACGAGATTTCGTTGATCGGGCACAACAAAGGCGCTGTACCGGCGATTGAACGATGAACCCTCACAGCTTCTGCAGCGAACGAGGCATAGGCATCGATGAAATGCATCGACCCTTGATCAACGTGGTCTGGACATCCGTAGTGGAAGATGTCCCAGATGACCTGGACACCTGCCGATTGCGCTGCTTCGACCATCGGCGTCCAGCTTGACCAGTCATAGTTTCCAGGAGCGGTTTCGATGAGGTGCCAGCGCAACCCGTCGCGGACGGTACGAAGACCGAGTTCGGCGCAACCGCGGTAGTCGCCCAGGGCGTGCAAATAATGCGAGGTCGCACGGATAAGATCGAGGCGGACGCCGTCCTTGCGCCGGTGCGACGAGCACTCAAAACCAGCCATGAAAAAACTGGCGAAGGGCGACGTGCCCGCAATCGAAGTCACCTCATTGCCTTCGCTGTGTCGTGCTTCGCTCATACGAAGTCTCCTGCAGGCATTTGGGCTCAGTCTCGGCTGCCGAATGCAGATCGAAGCAGCCATGAGCAATCCGGCTGCCGTATCTCATCCGCCAGGCTGCACTTTCGTCCTGTGCTTAACGGGATGGTTCCAAACCGGATGATCGAGCCTTTGTTCCCGTCGACCCCGTCAGAGGCAGACAGCAGCCAGGGAAGAAGCTGCGCGAGGCAAGTCGGGGGTCAGGCACATGCCGTGATCGGATCATCCAACGCTCCGACGAAGGCAGGCGACAGTCCGTTCAAATTTCGACTTTCCAATATCGATCATGCAGGCGAGAGGGACGCGGCCCGTCGCGTCAAGCCGCTCCATCGATCTTTGCCGGCAGAGCGTGCGCCATTCAGCTCAAGCGGGAACATCGGCTACGTCAGCAAGTTTGATCGCCATAGCAAGGGGCCGCAGGGCGGGCGCGCAGATGAGACATCTGGTCAAGGAAATCCTGGTCGAGATCGCTGAAATCCTTCCAGCGATGGCTCAAAAGGGCGACAATTCGGCCGAAGCACTGCCTGTCCATGCGCCGAACTTCCCCCACGATCTGGAGCCGGTTATCCGGGCAGACCCTTCCTGCGAGGTGCCATCGCAACGCGCCGACGATCGGCATAAATCAGTCGCAGTTGAGCAAGCCGCAAGCTGTATGGAGGGATACGGCGCCGGCTCGGATGATCTTACCTTTGCCAGTCACTGCAGATGAATCCACGGTCAAGGCTCACGCCTCTGACGGGGACCACGCACGGCGTCGAGTGCCGAGCGAACGGCTTCAACGTTTGAGGTGTGGGGCCGGGCTTACGGCCTGAAGATCAACGGCGGTTGGCCTGCGCCTCTTCATCGCGCCATCGCTTCGGTCCCCCTGCGCTACGCGGCACAGTCGCGCGTGAGCCAAACCGTACCCACGGGTCAATCTCTTCTCCCAAGAAGGCCGCGCCATGGAGGGACCAATAGCGCGGCCCGGCCGAGGTATGACCCACTAGCCTTCGTCGGATGCCAGTGACAATATCCCACCAAGCGCCACCTGCAGCAGTTCCCTTGGACGGTCCTGTTCTGGCAATGAGATGATCCAGCCATAAGGTGCGCGGCTCAACAGCCTCTACCCCGTAGCATGTCTTTAAAGTGGCTTCTTCGAAGTGCGCTCCGGAGTGCAGCAGCCACATCACACGGGTTTTGTCGTCGACGCTGCCTTCTAAAGGCGCGTGGTAGCGGGAGCAGTCATGACACCCTCCGATGGGGCGGAAGCATGTTCTTCGCTCACAGCCGGCGGAGCCCAGAAACTACCGCCGCGAGAGCAATAATATTTTCAGTCGAGATCATGTGACCGGCAGAAGCGTTCTAGTGCCTCTCTTTCAGAAATCGGGCTTCACGAAGCAGCGAATTCCAATCCGTGCCGATAAGCTTGATCAGACCGCGCGCATCCGGCTCTGAAATACCGACTTCTTCAGACAGACGTCGGGCAAGCAATTGCTGATTGCCCTTTTCGACTCGGCCATCGCCATCCTTTTTCATTGGGTTCCTCCTTTGGGAAGCCAACTTGCGGAATGACCTTTCGTTTCACGAAACAAGAAAAAAGCCCGCGTCCGATTCGCGGCAGCGAGGATAGCGCCATTCGCTAGGGACTGTCGCAGGCGGTGCAAAGCAGGTCCACCTGGGGCGATCCAACACCACACACCTTCGATAACGTACGCAAACCGGTCCCAACAGAACCTGCGCGAAACCCATGCAAGCCGCGCCGAAACGCCCCGCAGCCCCTCAGAATTAATGGGGATTGGCATCGGTGGTGTGTTTTGGGACGTGGGCGGTCAGGGGGGTCTCCTGACCCCCATGTTGAGGAAATGCTTCGGTCCGGGGCCGCCACGGTCCTCGAACGTAGCGACTATGACGCCAGGGACTGGTATTTCAAGGGCCGCTATGGGAGATGGTCCAAGGGCGCGGGATGCTCGGATCAAAAACCGCGGGAACGCGGCCGTATCTTCTTTGATCACTGCCTGATGAACATGCCCGTATAGGTCTGGCCGGCGAGCGTATGGGTTGCGGTCAGCGTGCCGTCGGGCATCATCCTAAAACTGACGTCCGCGCCATTCGGGAGGCGCCCCAGCTTCAACGTATTCCCTACAATTTTTCCTTCGCCCGCGGCCTCACCCGGATTGTCATCGCTCAGAATTCCCCATGCGTAGGTTACGGTCACCTTTCCGTTTGAAGAAACAGATTGAACAGACAGTTTACCTT
>NZ_RZRP01000542.1:0-4334 GCF_003997795.1 Mesorhizobium sp. M7A.F.Ca.US.005.03.2.1
GTCATGGAGATCCTGGCTCGGCATCCCTCGGGCATGACGCTGACCGAAATGGCCGAGGAAGCGGGCCTGACCCGCGCCGGCGCCCGCCGCTTTCTGCTGACGCTCACCGCCACCGGCTATGCAACGCAAGCCGGCCGCGTGTTCTCGCTGTCGCCACGCTTGCTGACGATCGCCCGCACCTGGCTCGGCGGCGCCTCGCTCTGGGCCTTCGCCGCACCCATCATGCGCGCGGTCGCCGCACAGCTGAACGAGGCCTGTTCGGCGGCGATCCTGTCGGGTGCCGATGTCGTCTATGTCGCCCGTATTCCCGGCCGCCGCATCCTCAGCGTGTCGCTCGATGTCGGCACCAGGCTGCCGGCCTATTGCACCTCGATGGGACGCATCCTGCTTGCCGGTCTGACGCCTCAGGAATTGGACGCATTCCTCGGCCAGGCGACGATCGAGAGACGGACGCCGAAGACGATCACCGACAGGTGTTTGTTAGCCAACGCCATCGGCAAGGCGAAAGCGGACGGCTTTGCCATCGTCGACGAGGAACTGGAACTCGGCCTGCGCTCGATCGCCGTGCCGATCCGCGACCGCGCAGAACGCACGGTCGCGGCCATCAACGTCTCGACGCAATCGGCGCGGTTCTCCGTCGCGGAGATGGAGCGGGAGATTCTGCCGGCGCTGCTGGAGGCCAGGCAGCGGATTGAAGATTTTTTTGTGGTTTAAGAGGCCTTCTCCAACAACCTTCACCGTCGGCGGGACAGCGCCCCCCTCTGCCCTGCCGGGCATCTCCCCCTCTTGGGGGGAGATCGGACGTCACGCCGGCTTTCGCCAATCTCCAACGACGCAGGAATGGGCGAAGCCACCAATCTGCCAATCTCCCCCCTTGAGGGGGAGATGTCCGGCAGGACTGAGGGGGGCGCGAAGGATCGCGGCGTTTTGCAATTCGCCGCCGCCCCGCCGACCCTCAATGCTTGATGCGATCCCGCATGGCATACCACAGCATGCCCAGCACATAGAGCGGACCGCGCAGCGCCGTGCCGCCGGGGAATGGCATCGGGGTGAGCGTCGAGAACAGATCGAGCCGCGAGGCGTCGCCGGCGATCGCCTCGGCCAGGAGCTTGCCCGACAGCGTCGACAGGATGACGCCCTTGCCGGAATAGCCATGCGCGAAATAGACCTCGCCATAGTGCCCGACATGCGGCAGCCTGGATGTCGTCACCGACACCAGCCCGCCCCAGGCGTGATCGATGCGGCAGCCCTGAAGTTGCGGGAAGGTGGCTTCCATATGCGGCCGCACGAAGCCGGCGATATCGGCCGGCGGTGACGGCGTGTAGCGCTCGCCGCCGCCGAACAGCAGCCGGCCGTCCGCCGACATCCGGTAATAGTTGACGACGAAGCGTGTGTCGGACACCGCGACATTGGCCGGGATGACATTGCGCTTGCCCTCCAGCGGCTCGGTGGCGACGATGTAGTTGCCAACCGGCATGATGCGGCTGTTGACGCGCGGCTCCAGCCCATCGAGCAGAGCGTCACCGGCCAGCACGACATGTTTTGCACGCACCGATCCCTTTGCCGTCGAGATCCGGATCGAAGGCTCACGCTCCAGCTTCACCGCCACCGAATTCTCATGGATGACGACGCCGGCAGCAATCGCCGCGCGGGCAAGGCCGAGCGTGTAGTTCAGCGGATGCATGTGGCCGCCGAGCGGCTCATACATCGCGCCATGATAGGGTGTGTCGACCTTGGCTCGGGCTTCCGCCGCCGACAGGATTTCGGCGTGCGGGAACTTCATCACCGTAGCCAGGCACTCGACCTCTTCCTCGAGATCCTTGAGGTCGGAACCGTTGACCGCGCCGACCAGATGGCCGGTCAGCCTGAGATCGCAATCGATGGCATGGCGCTCGATGATGTCGAGCACCAGCCCACGCGCCTCGAACGCAAGATCGAACAGCACCTTTGCCCGCTCCGGCCCGTAGAGCTTGACCAGGCCCTTGGCGCCCTTGCGCAGGCCGGGGATCATCTGGCCGCCATTGCGGCCCGACGCCCCCCAACCGATCTTGCCGCCTTCGAGCAGCACCACCTTCAACCCGCGCTCGGCGGCGTGAAGGGCGGCCGACAGGCCGGTGCAGCCGCCGCCGACGACAACCAGGTCGGTGTCGACGTCGCCGACCAGCGCCGGATGGTCCGGCGCCGGATTGGCGGTGGCGACATAATAGGATTTTGCGATATCGAGGCCCGAATTGAAGCCCGTTGAACTGGAAGCCATGATCACACCTTCAGCAGAAGGTGGTCGCGTTCCCAGCTCGTCACCACGCCCTGGAACAGGTCGAGCTCGACGCTCTTTACGCGCAGATAAGTCTGGAAGAAATCCTCGCCGAGCAGTTCCCGCACCGGGCCGCAAGCCTCGAAACGATCGAGCGCCTCCTCCATCGTCTTCGGCAGCGTGCTCTTGATCTTGTAGGCATTGCCCGACGCCTCGGGCGAGCGCGCCAGTTTCTGCTCGACGCCGAGATAGCCGGCAAGCAGCGAGCCGGCGATCGCCAGGTAAGGATTGGAATCCGCGCCCGGAAGCCGGTTCTCCACCCGCCGCGCGGCGCGGCCGCCGGCCGGCACGCGCAGGCCGCAGGAGCGGTTGTCATGCGACCATTCGATGTTGGCCGGCGCGCTGTGGTTCGGCCTGATGCGGCGGAACGAGTTCACGTTGGGCGCGAACAGCGGCATGATTTCGGGGACATATTTCTGCAGGCCGCCGATGAAGTGGCCAAACATTGCGGTGTCGGCATCGTCGCTGCCGGCAAACAAAGTCCTGCCGGCCTCGTCGATGACCGACATGTGCAGATGCATGGAGCTGCCGGCCTGTGCGGCGATCGGCTTGGCCATGAAGGTGGCGTGCATGCCGCTTTGCTGCGCGGCCTGGCGCGTCAGCCGCTTGAACAGCAGCACCTTGTCGGCCAGCGGCAGCGCATCGCCATGCAGGAAGTTGATCTCCAACTGCGCGGTTCCCGACTCATGGATCAGCGTGTCGAGCGGCAGGCCGGCCGCCGCCGCATAATCGTAAATGCGGCGGATCACCGGCTCGAACTCCTCGAGCCCGGCCATATCGTAGGGATGCTGCACGGTCTCGGCGCGGCCATTGGCGCCGACCGGGGCGGTCAGCGGACGGTCCGGATCCGGATTGGGCGCGGTGAGATAGAATTCCACCTCGGGCGCCACCACCGCCCGCCAGCCGCGCTTGGCGTAGAGGTCGAGCACGGCCCTGAGCACATGGCGCGGCGAGGCCATCCAGGGCCGGCCGTCCATATGGAAGGCATCGGCAAAGACATAGGCCTTGCCGGGAGCGGCACCCGGCGCCAGGCAGAGCGTCGATACATCAGGCACCATGCGCATGTCCGGATCCGAATAGGCAAAACCCTCGTCGATCGAGCCGGAATAGCGGCCGTCGATGCTGACCAGGAAAGCGCTGCTCGGCAGATAGAGCGCGCGGTCTTCAAGCGCCTGGAGGAATTTGGCCGTCGGCAAGGCCTTGCCGCGCAGGACGCCGTTCATGTCGGGCACCAGGCACTCGACTTCGTTGATGCCGTGCCGGGCCAGCCAGGCCTTGGCATCGTTGCCGCTGGAGAGCGAGATGTTCGTGTTGTTGTCAGGCATTTTCGTTCAAATCCGTATCAGAGAGAGTATGGCTTGCGCGGCCGCATCCGTTCCGGGTTTCAGCGCCATTTGGGCTGCATTGTCCTTGAGGCGGGCGCGCATGGCATCGTCGGCCAGCAGGCCGAGAATGGCTTTCTCCAACACTCCTTCGGTCCAGCCGTCACGGCCGATATGGTCGCCGGTGCCGGTCTCTTCGGCGCGTTGCGCGTTGTCGTGTCCATCCCAGCAATAGGGCATGATCAGCGACGGCACGCCGAAGCGCAGCGCTTCGCAAAAACTGTTGTTGCCGCCGTGATGGATGAACAGATCCGACTTCGCCACCACCGAGGGCTGCGGAAACCAGGCGTCGAGATAGACATTGTCCGGCACCGCGCGGTAAGCGTCGCGCAGGCCGCCGGCATTGACGATGAAGCGCGCCGGCAGCCTGTCGAACACCACCAGCATGCGCTCGATCAGGCCGACATCCATGGCACCCAGGCTGCCGAAGCTGACATAGACCAGCGGCCCGCCATTGCGCGGGAACACCGGCACCTCGAACGGCCCTTCAGAACGCACGCAGCCCTCGAGATAGACGAAGCGCGCGGGGTCGAGCGGCTCGGCACGCTCGCGGCGCACGATCGTCGGCGTCAGCAGCAGGTTGAGATCGGGCGACGTCTCGAGGAACTGACCCTTCGGCAGCGGCCCCAGTCCGGCAT
>NZ_RZRP01000543.1:0-4332 GCF_003997795.1 Mesorhizobium sp. M7A.F.Ca.US.005.03.2.1
CCGCTTGCCGGGCGCGACTTCGCGACTGCCGGCGCCGCCGACGACGAGATAGCGCTTCACGCCGGAGGCGCGCACCGCCTCGATCAGCGCATCGGTATCGCTGTCCAGGAAATGCACAGAGCTGATCACAGCGTCATGGCCGCGGATCAGGTCCGCGAGACCTTCTGTGTCGAAGACATCGCCCTTCCTGGCCGTCACGCCCGGAAGCGCGACAATCTTTTCCGGGTTGCGCGCGATGCCCGTGACGATATGGCCGCCATCGGAGAGTTCCCTGAGAAGGCGCGAACCGACAGCGCCCGATGCACCAATGAGAGCGACTTTTGCCATGTCTGTTTCTTATGCTTGGGGGTCTGGAGGATGGGGTCACGCCGCCGCGATGTGGGCGACGAGATTGTCGAAGCTGCCGAACAGCGCGTTCGAACCGATGAGCCGGGGCGCATCGTTGCGGATGACCGCGAGCGAAGGCACGCCATCGGCATGCAGGCGCTGGAACAGCGCACGGCCACGGCCAACCTGATCGCGGTGAGCCGCCAGCAATGTTTCGGTCGGCGCCTTGAGCATTTCGGCGGCGTCCGCCATGCCGTCGGCGGCGAGCACCTCGGCCACACCGCCGATCGTCACGACATCGCGTCCTTCTACATAGCGCGCATGCTGGATCGTCTTCAGCGCCGCAAACCGGCGGCTAGGGTCCTCCAGGCCAACGGCAGTGATGCCGAGTGTGGCGGCATGTGAGTCGAGCAGGGTGCCACGGACATTGAGGACATTGTGCCGGTAGGCCGGCGTGAACGATTGTCCGGTCAGGCGCTCGATGCGCTGGTCGTTCGCCCAGGCGTGCGCCGCAAAACCTTCATCCATCGGACGCGCGCCGGCGCCGGAAAACAGGCCGGTCGGCAGCAGCTCGACGCGCACGCCGGCGGCCGACAACCGGCCGAGCATCCGGGTGGCACCATAGCACCAGCCGCACAGCGGATCGAAAAGATAGGTCACTTCTGAATTGTTCATAATCGCTGCTACCCATGATCCGGCTGCCGGCTTGATCGAATGCCGTTGGCTGATATGTGGCAGGTGGGGGTCTTGCGATAAATGGCACCCAATAATACAAACTGTATGATCTGATCGTACAAATGGCAGCCAGCTTGGCCGAACTTCTGAACCTCAATCGGCTCGCCTACTTCACCACGGTGATGGAAACCGGCTCGTTCACGGCCGCAGCCAACCGGCTTGGCGTCGCCAAGGCCGTGGTCAGCCATCAGATCGGCAAGCTCGAAGAGGAACTGGGCGCAACGCTGCTGCAGCGCACGACCCGGCGTGTCACGCCGACCGAAGAGGGGCGCCTCTTCTATGACCGCGCGATGATCATCCTGCGGGAAGCGGAGGCCGCCTATGGCGAAATCTCGCGCGGGGCCGTCGAACCGAGCGGAACGCTGAGGCTGACGGCGCCGCTCGACTACGGCACCAAGATGGTGGCTCCGGTCATGGCGGCCTATCTCAGAACCTATCCGCAGATGCGCGTCGAGGCGATCTTCGACGACGCCGTCAGCAATCTGGTGGACGAGCAGATCGATCTCGGCATCCGCGTCGGCTGGCTCACCGATTCCTCGAACCAGGCGCGGCGGCTGGGGACGATCCGGCAAATCGTGGTGGCGAGCCCTGGCTTCGCGGCGAGCCTGCCGCCGGACCTGACGCCGCGCCAGGCAAGATCGCTGGCCTGGGTCGGCAACACCCAGTTGCGCGGCATCGGCCAATGGCTGTTTTCCAGGGATGGCGAAACGGTGCTGACCGAGCTCAATCCGGTCCTCATGTGCGACAAGAGCCCCGCCGCCCTTGCTTGCGTGCTCGTCGGCATCGGGCTGGGCGTCTTTCCGGACTACAGCGTCAGCGACGATATCGCCGAGGGGCGGCTGGTGCCGGTATTTGCCGACTGGAGCCTGCCGTCAGGCGGCATCCACGCAGTCTTTCCGCCGGCCCGGTTCCGGCCCGCCAAGGTGCGCACCTTCGTCGATCTGCTCGCGGCGGCCGAGAAGCGGCGATCGCGCGGTGTTGCCACGGCTTGAAGCCGATGGCGGTCAGCGGGCCTCTTGCAGGATCATCTCGGCTGCCTTCTCCGCGATCATGACGACCGGCGAGTTGGTGTTGCCCGAGACGATTGTCGGCATGATCGAGGCATCGACCACGCGCAGCCCGGCAAGCCCGTGAACACGCAGGCCGTCGTCGACCACCGCCATCGTATCCGAACCCATCTTGCAGGTGCCGACGGGGTGGAAGATCGTCGTGCCGATATCGCCGGCCTTGCGGATGAGCTCTTCATCGCTGTCATACTGCGTGCCGGGCAGCATCTCTTCCGGCGCAAAGCGCGCCACCGCCCGAGCCTTCATCAAACTGCGGACATGGCGCAACGACGCGACGGCCACGCTGCGGTCTCCCTCGGTGGAAAGATAGTTCGGCCGGATCCTCGCCGCCTCCCGCGCGTCGGACGAAGCCATGTGCACGCTGCCCCGGCTTTCCGGACGCAGATTGCAGACCGAGACGGTGACCGCGGGAAAGCGATGCAGCGGCTCGCCCAGACGGTCGGTGCTCAGCGGTTGCACATGATATTCCAGATCGGGCGTTGCGAGGCGCGGATCGCTCCTGGCGAAGATGCCGAGCTGGCTTGGCGCCATCGACAGCGGCCCGCTGCGCTTGAGCGCGTACTCCAGCCCCATCGACGCACGGCTGACCAGATTGTGGTAACGCTGGTTGAGCGTGGCAGTGTTGGCGACCTTGAAGACGGTGCGGATCTGCAGATGGTCCTGCAGGTTTTCTCCGACGCCCGGCAAAGCATGACGAACATCCACGCCGATGCCCGAGAGCAGGTCGGGGCGACCCACCCCCGACAGTTCGAGCAGCTTGGGCGAGTTGATGGCGCCGGCCGCAAGGATCGTCTGTCCGGCGCGGACCTGATGCAGGCGGCCGCCTTGGCGGAAAACCAGTCCGGTGACGCGCCGGCCGTCGAATTCGAGCCGTTCGGTTTCCGCGCCGAGCACTACGCGCAGGTTCTTGCGCCCCGCTATACCGCGCAAAAACGCCTTCGATGTGTTCCAGCGGACGCCCTTCCTCTGGTTGACCTCGAAATAGCCCGAGCCTTCATTGGTGCCGGTGTTGAAGTCTTCGGTGCGCGGAATGCCGAGTTCCTCGGCCGCGTCCCGGAAGGCGTCGAGGATCGGCCATGAAAGCCGCTGCCGTTCGACCCGCCACTCGCCGCCGCTGCCGTGCATGGCGCTCTTGCCACCATGGAAGTCTTCCGACTTGAGGAAGTAAGGCAGGACATCGTCCCAGCCCCAGCCGGCATTGCCGGCCTGGCGCCAGCCATCATAGTCGGCAGCCTGGCCGCGCATGTAGATCATGCCGTTGATCGATGAACAGCCGCCGAGCACCTTGCCGCGCGGATAGTTGAGGCTGCGTCCGTTGAGACCGGCTTCCGGCTCGGTCTTCATCATCCAGTCGGTGCGCGGGTTTCCCATGCAGAAGAGATAGCCGATCGGGATATCGACCCAGTGATAGCGGTCGCTGCCGCCGGCCTCGAGCAGCAGCACCTTGTTGTGCGGATCGGCCGAGAGCCGGTTGGCGAGCACGCAGCCGGCGGAGCCGGCACCGACGATGACGTAGTCGTAACTGCCGAACGGAGACGGTGAAGCTTCGGTCACGTGCGCGCCTGCTGTCCGGCGATGCGCTCCCACATCGGGGTCATCGCCTGGTTGATCTCGCCATAGAGTCGATACCGCCGTGCGTATGCGTGAGCAACCGTCTCGTTGGGTACAAAATGTCGGGCGGCCGCTGTCATGGCGGTTGCACCGGCACTGTAGTCCGCGAAAATGCCGACGCCGGTGCCCGCCGCGATCGCCGCTCCCAGCGCGCCGGTTTCGCGGCTGCGCGCCACGGTGACGGGCACGCCGAGCACATCGGCGAAAATCTGCGGCCAGACGCTGCTGCGCGAGCCGCCGCCGGACAGCACCACCTGGTCGAAATCGGCGCCCGCTTTGTGCAAGGTCTCGACATGGCGCTTATGCTCGAAGGCGACCCCCTCGAACAGCGCACGCAGCAGATGGGCTCGGCTGTGCCAGCCGGCGATGCCGTAGAAGCCGGCAAGTCGCCATTCGAATTGTGCAGCGAACTGGTGGCGTCCGTCGATCCCAACAGCGACATCCCGATCTATCATCCCTTCCTTTATGGCTCGCAGCAGAATGGCCATGCGCGCGCCGGCTTCTACGGCATCGCCGGCTGGCACAGCCGAGCCCATCTGCTGCGTGCGCTGTTCGAGGGGGTCGCCTTCGAGCATAAGCGCCATGTCGAGAC
>NZ_RZRP01000544.1:0-4327 GCF_003997795.1 Mesorhizobium sp. M7A.F.Ca.US.005.03.2.1
GCTATGCCGGGCTGTTCTCCTTCGAGGTTACGGACGAGATCGACATCCCCGTCTTCGTCGACGCGCTGAAATATTTCCGCATCGGCGTCAGTTGGGGCGGGCATGAAAGCCTGGTCGTGCCGGCCAAGGCGTCGCTGGAGCAGACGCCGGGCCTGAATTCGATGGCGCGCTTCGGCGTCAGCCCCCGAACCATCCGCTTCAATGTCGGATTGGAGAGTGTCGAAGACCTGTGGGCTGACGTCGCCCAAGCCTTCGAAAAAGCCAGAAAATAACAAGCGGGTTCAAAATGGGAGTCTTGAACATGAAAAAACTGACCGTCATGCTTGCCACCGTTGCGGGACTGGCGATTTCCGCCGGAAATGCTGTGGCCGATTCGACCCTGAAAATGGTCGAAGTCATCACCAGCCCGCCACGCACCGAATTCCTGAAGAAGCAGATCGCGGAGTTCGAAACGGCCAATCCAGGCATCAAGGTCGAGCTGATCTCGCTGCCCTGGGGGCAGGCGTTCGAGAAATTCCTGACCATGGTGCAGGCCGGCGATACGCCCGACGTGGTCGAGATGCCGGAGCGCTGGATGGGCCTCTATGCCAACAATGCCCAACTCGAGGATCTCGGCCCGTATATGGCCAAATGGGATGACGCCAAGACGCTTGGCGACCGCGCGAAACAGTTCGGCTCGACCGTCAACAACACCCAGTTCATGATCCCCTACGGCTACTATGTGAACGCGCTGTTCTGGAACAAGAAACTGTTCAAGGAGGCCGGCCTCGATGGCCCGCCGGCGACGCTTGAAGATTTCGTCGCCGATTCCAAGAAGATTTCCGCGCTCCCGGGCAAGTACGGCTACTGCCTGCGCGGCGGGCCGGGCGCCTTCAATGGCATGCACATGTTCATGAACATCGCCGCCGGCAAGGGCGGTTACTTCAACGAGGACGGCACTTCGACGATCAACGAGGAGGGCTCGGTCAAGGGCCTGCAGATGCTGGCCGACATGTACAAGGACGGACTGGCGCCGAAGGATGCGGTGAGCTGGGGTTTCAACGAAACGGTCACCGGCTTCTATTCCGGCACCTGCGCCATGCTCAACCAGGATCCGGACGCGCTGCTCGGCATCGCCGACAAGATGAGCGCCGACGATTTCGCGGTAGCGCCATTGCCGGTCGGGCCGAGCGGCAAATCCTATCCGACACTCGGCTATGCCGGTTGGGCCATGTTCGCCAACTCGCAGCACAAGGACGACGCCTGGAAGCTGATGGCGACCCTTTTGTCGCCGAAGGACAATCTGGAATGGGCCAAGGAAGTCGGCGTCGTCCCGATCCACAACGGTGCCGACCAGGATCCCCATTTCAAGACCGAGCAGTTCAAGGGCTGGTTCACGGAGCTCAGCGACAGCTCCAAATATGAAATGGTCACCCCGCCGACGCATCTGGAGAACCTCGGCAATTTCGTCGACCAGGTGGCGATCAAGAATTTTCAGGAAGTGCTGCTTGGCCAGAAGACGGCCAAGGACGTCGCCGACCAGTGGGCTGCCTTCCTGACCAAGGAACAGCAGGACTGGCTGGCGAAGAACAAGAAGTAGTTTTTCTTCCCTTCTCGCCGTTCAAGGGGAGAAGGTGTCACGAAGTGACGGATGAGGGGCGGCGCTATGCCTCGATAGGTTCGCGCTGCCCCTCATCTGCCTGCCCGTCATCCGCAGCAGCTGCGGAGGGTGGACCGGCATCTTCTCCCCGTGAACGGGGAGAAGGACGCTGTCCCCGACGCCGTTCCAGGAGCGCCCCCGAGCCAATGACCTACGCCGTGTCCGAAATACGATCCGTCGGCAAGCCGCGTCGCAAGCGGCTATCCCATGCCGCTATCGAGCCATGGCTCTATCTCAGCCCGGCGATCATCCTGCTGGTCGTGGTGCTTCTGGTGCCGCTGGTCATCGGCATCAGCTACTCCTTCCGCAAGTTCTCCGCCTTCAAGTCCGAATATGTCGGGCTCGGCCAGTATCAGGCGATGCTGTCGGATCAGGTGCTGGGCCAGGCGCTGGTCAACACGTTGTGGTGGACGGTCGCCAGCCTTTTCTTCCAGTTCTTCCTCGGCCTTGGCCTGGCGCTTCTGCTCGACAAGCCGTTTCGCGGCCGCAAGGCTGTACAAGCCCTGGTGTTCCTGCCCTGGGCGGTGCCGTCCTTCCTGTCGGGCCTGACCTGGGCCTGGCTGTTCAATCCGATCATCGGCCCGCTGCCGCACTGGCTGTTTGCATTGGGGCTGAAGGCCGAGCCGACCAATGTGCTGTCCGATCCGTCAACCGCCATGTGGGGGCCGATCGTCGCCAATATCTGGTTCGGCATTCCTTTCTTCGCCATCACGCTCTTGGCGGCGCTGAAGTCGATCCCGTCGGAACTGCATGAGGCGGCGGCGATCGACGGCGCTTCGCCCTGGCAGCGCTTCACCAAGGTGACGCTGCCGTTTCTGGCGCCGACCATCGCCATCACCGTGATGTTGCGCACCATCTGGATCGCCACCTTCGCCGACCTGATCTTCGTGATGACGGAGGGCGGGCCAGCCGGCTCGACCAACACTGTGCCGGTCTACATCTATGTCAGCGCCTTCAAATCGCTGGACAAGGGCTATGCCTCGGCGGTGGCCGTGCTGCTATTGGTCCTGCTCATTGCCTATGCGATTGCGCTGATCGGTATCCGCCGCACGCTTGTGAGGCACGTCTGATGATCGCAGGACGTTCAACCTCGCAGCGCTTCTTCGGCGGCATCGGCCTCTACGCGGCAATCGCGGCTTACGTGCTCTTTGCCTTGTTCCCGATCTACTGGACGCTGAGGATCTCGGTCACGCCGGAGCGGCTGCTTTATTCCGAAGGCATCACCTTCTGGCCGTCGCACATGACGCTGCAGAACTTCGTAACCGTGCTCGAGGCCACCGATTTCCCGCGCTATTTCCTCAACAGCGTCATCGTCTCGGTATCGACGGCGGCACTGGTGACAATCATCGCCACGCTTGCCGGCTATGCCATGTCGCGCTTCACCTTTCGCGGCAAGGCAGCACTGGCGCTGATGTTGCTTTTGACCCAGACCTTTCCGCTGGTGATGGTCATTCCGCCGATCTACCGCGTGATGGGTCAGATCGGACTGATCAACAGCCTGACCGGGCTGATCATCATCTACACCGCCTTCAACACGGCTTTTGCCACCTTCCTCATGCAGTCCTTCTTCGACGGCATCCCCAAGGATCTGGAGGAAGCGGCGATGATCGACGGCTGCACGCGTGCGCAGGCGATGCGCAAGGTGATTGTACCGCTGACGCTGCCGGGCATGGGCGCCACGCTCGGCTTCGTCTTCACCGCCGCCTGGAGCGAGCTTCTGTTCGCGCTGATGCTGATTTCCAGCGACGACCAGAAGACCTTCGCCGTCGGCTTGCTCACCTTCATCGGCAAGTTCGCCGTCGATTGGGGACAGATGATGGCGGCATCCATCCTGGCGTTGATCCCGGTCTGCATCTTCTTCGCCTTCCTGCAACGCTATCTCGTCACCGGCCTGACCGCCGGCGCCGTCAAAGGATAGATCGATGGCCTCTGTTACGCTCGAGAAGGTCCGCAAGGACTATGGCGCCGTCCGCGTCCTGCACGCGGTCGACCTTGAAATCGCCGATGGCGAGTTCGTCGTCCTGGTTGGGCCGTCGGGCTGCGGCAAGTCCACGCTTTTGCGCATGATCGCCGGGCTGGAGGAGGCTTCCGGCGGCGAGATCCGCATTGGCGAGCGGCTGGTCAATGACGTAGCACCCAAGGACCGCGACATCGCCATGGTGTTCCAGTCCTACGCGCTTTATCCGCATATGGACGTGTCGAAGAACATGGGCTTCAGCCTGCTCCTGAAGAAGGCGGAGAAGGCGACGATCGACTCCAGGGTGGACGGCGCCGCCAAGCGGCTCGGGCTCGACACCTTCCTGCAGCGCCTGCCGCGGCAATTGTCCGGCGGCCAGCGCCAGCGCGTCGCCATGGGCCGGGCGATCGTGCGCGACCCCAAGGTCTTCCTGTTCGACGAGCCGCTGTCGAACCTCGACGCCAAGCTGCGCGTCCATATGCGCGCCGAGATCAAGGCGCTGCACCAGCAACTGAAGACGACATCGGTCTATGTCACGCACGACCAGATCGAGGCGATGACCATGGCCGACCGGATCGTCGTCATGCATGACGGGCTGATCCAGCAGGTCGGCGCGCCGCTCGATCTCTACGACCGGCCGGCCAACATGTTCGTTGCGGGTTTCATTGGTTCACCCGGCATGAATTTTCTGCCGGCGACGGTTCGTAAGGGCGCTACGTTGGAGGCCGTAC
>NZ_RZRP01000545.1:0-4308 GCF_003997795.1 Mesorhizobium sp. M7A.F.Ca.US.005.03.2.1
GTGTCAACGCGTCCGAGCCATCGGAGACACCCACGCGATGTCGGTAGACCAGTTCCCAGCCCTTCCAGCCCGTAAACAGCAAGATGAGAACCACGATCAGCGATAGGACGATGCCGGTTGGCATCACGGCCGCCGCTCCGCCGGCATACCGCGAGTACCAGTTGTAAAGCTCGATCAACACGACGATTACATTGCCGCCGGCATGGAGCCATGCCGTCGTGAGATTGCGGACCTGCACATCGCCGAGAACATCCGTCAAGCCAGCAAGCGCAGCCAGGGCAGCCATGATCAGGCCTGCGCCGAGAAGCCAAAGCGACCCGGTGACCCATCCAGGATCGGCTGTTCGCCAGAAGATAAGGTCGCAAACGAAGGTGCCGACAAAAAAGGCAATCGGAAACGGAATCAGCATCGGGTGGATAGGGTGACCAGCAATGCTTGCCGTGCTGCGAGGGTTGTGGCTCATCATGTCGCCTCCCTGGCGTTCAAACTCCGCTGGAGGTGAAATGTTCCAAGTAGGGGACGCGGCAGGATTCATGCCGCTGTTTCCGCGCCATTGGCGAAGTCCAGGCCGTTCGCGTGATTACCGCGACGGCGGAGGGCGTCAGCCGCCAAATGTCATCCGCGGTGGTCCGCCACCGCCATCTTGCGCCCGCTGTATTCGGCAAGCCCGATGCCGCCCAGCACGAGCACCAAGGCCAGCGCCTGATAGAGCTGGAACGTCTCGCCGACGATCAGCACCGACAGCAGCGTGCCGAAGATCGGCACCAGATTGATGAACAGGCCGGCGCGGTTGGCGCCGATCAGCTCGTTGCCCCTGATGTAGAAGATCTGCGAAACGACCGAGGCGCCGATCGCCGTATAGACGATGACGGTCCAGCCGCGCGCGTCGGGCATGATGACCTTGCCGGCGAGGACCTCCCACAGGAAGAACGGCAACGAGGTGACGAGTGCCGAAACCGACAGGGCCAGCATCAGGCTCTGCCAGTGCATCACCGGCTTCAGCCGCAACCCGACCGAATAGCCGCTGTAGAGAAAGACAGCGACCAGCATGATGGCGTCACCGAAATTGAGTTCCAGCGTCAACAGCCGGCGCGGGTCGCCATGGCAGGCGGTGAGGATCACGCCGGCGATGGTCAGCACGACGCCGACAATCTGCGCCCAGTTCACGCGCAGGCGGAAGAAGACGAAATTGGCAGTCATGATCAGGATCGGCATCGCCGCCTGTTCGATCGAGACATTGATCGCTGTCGTGTAGTTGAGCGCCGTGTAGAAGATGGTGTTGAACAGGGTGAAGCCGCTGGCGCCGAGGGCGACCAGCACGAACCAGTGCTTGCGGACTACCGGCCAGTCCTTCTGGATGGTCTTCCAGCCGATGGGCAGCATGATCGCCACGGCCAGCACCCAGCGCAGGAAGACCAGCGTCATCGGCGAGACGTGATCGACCGCCAGCTTGCCGGCCACCGAATTTCCACCCCAAAGCAAGGTGGTGAGCAGCAGGAATATGTAGGCGCTTCGATGCATCGCGGGATTCCAGTCGCCGGAGCTGCGGTGTTTGCCGGCCTATTGCCCTCGCTCGCCCAAGTAAATGATGTCAAAGCCGAAAATTGTTGTGCCTCAGGGCATTTTCGACGGCAAAGAAAGGTCGCGCTCGCGAGGTCTTGACGTTATAGAGGCCTGTCGTTTCGAACCATATTCAAGCCGCTTGGCGGCGTCTCAAGGGAAAAGAAACATGGCCAATGTGGTGGTCGTCGGCTCGCAGTGGGGTGACGAAGGCAAGGGCAAGATCGTCGACTGGCTGTCGGAGCGCGCCGATGTCGTGGTGCGTTTCCAGGGCGGCCACAATGCCGGCCATACGCTGGTCGTCGACGGCAAGGTCTACAAGCTGTCGTTGCTTCCGTCGGGCGTCGTGCGCCAGGGCAAGCTGTCCATCATCGGCAATGGCGTCGTGTTCGACCCGCACGCTTTCGTCGCCGAGGTGGCAAAACTCAAGGCGCAAGGTGTCGAAGTAGCGCCGGATCGCCTGAAAATAGCCGAAAACACAGCGCTTATCCTGTCCCTGCATCGAGAGCTGGACGGGTTTCGTGAGGACGCCGCATCCAATTCCGGGACGAAGATTGGCACGACCCGTCGCGGCATCGGCCCCGCCTATGAGGACAAGGTGGGCCGGCGCGCGGTCAGGGTGATGGATTTGGCGGATTTGGAAACACTGCCCTTGAAAGTCGACAGGCTGCTGACGCACCACAATGCGCTGCGACGCGGGCTTGGTCATGCGGAAGTCACGCATGACGCGATCATGCAGGAACTAACCTCGGTCGCCGACGACATCCTGCCCTATATGGACCGGGTCTGGAAGATCCTCGACGACAAGCGCCGGGCTGGCGAGCGCATCCTGTTCGAGGGCGCGCAGGGCACACTGCTCGATATCGACCACGGCACCTATCCGTTCGTGACCTCGTCGAACACGGTTGCCGGACAGGCTGCCGCCGGCTCCGGCGTTGGCCCGGGCGCCATCGGCTATGTGCTCGGCATCACCAAAGCCTATACGACACGCGTCGGCGAGGGTCCGTTCCCGACCGAGCAGAAGAACGAGGTCGGCGAATTCCTCGGCACGCGCGGCCATGAATTCGGCGTCGTCACCGGTCGCAAGCGCCGCTGCGGCTGGTTCGACGCGGTGTTGGTGCGCCAGGCCGTCGCGGTCAACGGCATCAAGGGCATCGCGCTGACCAAGCTCGACGTGCTTGACGGGCTGGACGAGATCAAGGTCTGCACCGGTTACCGTCTCGACGGCGAGATGATCGATTATCTGCCGGCCAGCCAGGGCGCGCAGGCACGTGTCGAACCGGTCTACGAGACGCTCGAGGGCTGGAAAGGCACCACTGCCGGCGCGCGCAGCTGGAATGATCTGCCGGCCCAGGCGGTCAAGTATGTCCGCTACATCGAGGAGCTCATCGGCGCACCGGTCGCGCTCCTTTCCACCAGCCCGGAACGCGACGACACGATACTTGTGACCGATCCGTTTCAAGACTAGTTTCTGAAGCCTTTCCGGGCATCGCGGCTGATTTGCGGGGGCCGGCGCGGAAGCAAAATACAGGTCGACTGAAGCATGGCAGATTTCGTTGCTATTCTGAAAAACGCGCTCGACAAGCATGGCGACGAGACGCCGGAAAAGCGTACGCGCATCTATGCCAGCGTTCGCACCATGCTGGCGAAGAAGCTTGGTGAACGTTCGCCGCCGTGGGCTCCCGAAGCCATAGCCACGCAGATGCGTTCGCTGGAAGACGCCATTACAAGCGTCGAGCGCGATTATGCCAAGAGCGTGCCGGAGACCGACCCGCTCGCGGAGCTGGAACACATTTTTTCGTCGATCGATCGCAACAAGAACCAGCCAAGCCATACGAGGCAGCCGGCGAAGGCGGAATCGGCCTGGCCGGCACCGCCCGTCGCCAAGCCCGAGCCCTATCAACCCGCGCCGCCGCCTGCCGCCAAGGTCGAGCCAAGCTGGCAAAGATCGACGCCGGCGCCTGCCCAGCCGGCTCGCGCCGACACGCCTCTTCCAGGCATGAACGCCGAGGAGGCGGACGACGAGGCCGATGTCTTTTCCAGCAACGAAGACAATGAAGAGCCGGTACAGGACACCTTCCAGCGCCTGCGTCCCGCCGAGCGCAAGCGCAGCTATGGCGGGCTGATCGCGGCCGTCGTCGCACTGCTGGTCGTTGCCGGCGGCGGCTATGGCGTCTGGCTGAACAAGGACGCCTTCGGCAAGATGCTGGGGCTTGGCGGCAATCAGGTAGCGAAAACCGAACCCGTGAAGCCGGCGCCGGCCAAGCCGGCAACCGATGCCGCGGCAGCGCCGCCGGCGCCCGCGGCTGGCGGCACGGAAGCCGAAAGCACGAAATTCACCCAGCGGCTGACACCGCAGGGTGGTGAAGTCGACCCGGGTCCGGCCGGTGGCCACAGCGGCATCGGCGAAGGCGAATCGGTCGCGGCGCTGCCCACCCCGCCCTCGGCCACGAACGCACCGGCGATTTCCGCACCGGCCGCCGGTACGCCTGCCGCGACTACGCCTCCGGCGACAGATGCCGCCCCCGCAACGCCGCCTGCCAACGGAGCAGCGCCTGCAGCGCCGGCCGATGCTGCCGGCACGCCGCCAGCACCGGCAGGTGCCGCGCCGCCCGCGCCGGCGGCTGCGCCTGCGGAAGCCGCCCTGCCTGTCGGCCAGAAGGCGATCTTCTATGAGGAGCGCACCAGCACCGCCCAGGGCTCCGCCGAGCCCGGCAACATCGTCTGGTCGCTGGTGCAGGAATCGCC
>NZ_RZRP01000546.1:0-4307 GCF_003997795.1 Mesorhizobium sp. M7A.F.Ca.US.005.03.2.1
GCCATTTCGGCCCAGATCTCGTCATTCAAGGCCAGCAGCCGCTTGCCCCTGCCGAATAGCTGTTCACCGGCGCGCGTCAGCCGCAAGCCGCGCCGGTCGCGCTCGAAGAGGCTCGAGCCGAACGCCTCCTCCAGCCGTTTGACCTGCTGGCTGACAGCACCTTGCGTCAGGTGCAGTGCATTGGCCGCCGCTGTCATGCTGGCCTTGTCGGCGACGGTGATAAAGGTGCGGATCAGCGCCATGTCGAGATTTCGGATCATGGTTGGCATTATGCTTGCTAATGTCAACCATAGCAAACATTGCATTTACTGAAGTTCGTGCGCAGCTACGATGGCAGCCCTCCCACCGAGGACGCCGCATGCTCGAGCCCATTTTCCCGCTCATCCTGTTTGCCATCGTCGCCACCACCACGCCCGGCATCGCCACGACCCTGTCGACGGCATCGGGCGCGCAGTTCGGCTTTCGCCGTTCCGTACCCCTGCTGATCGGCAGCGCCGCCGGCCTCGCCACGGTGACGAGCGCCGCCGCCGCCGGGCTCGCCGGCCTGCTGCTCGCCGTGCCCTCGCTGCAACTGGCGATGAAGGTCACCGGCTCACTTTATCTCGTCTGGCTGGCGATCAAGATCGGCCGCAGCGGACCGCCTAATCTGGATGTGAACATGACCAGGCCGAACAGCTTTCTCGGCGGCGCCGGCATTCAATGGATGAACCCGAAGGGATGGGCGATGGGACTGGGCGCCGCGGCGTCGTTCGCGGCATTGGCCAGCGGACCGATGCAGCTCGCGCTGCTGCTCGGCGCCACTTTCGGCCTCGCGGCCGCCGCCTCGCTTTCACTGTGGTGCGTGGCCGGCATGGTGCTGGCGCGGCTGCTCAAGACCGAGTGGCAATGGCGCGCGCTCAACGTCGTGCTGGCGCTGGTGCTGGCCGCCTCGATCATTCCGATGTGGCGGTCGGTGTAAAGCGCTCAAGCCAAAAACCGCGCCAGCCCCCCACCCGGGCCTTCGGTCCGACCTCCCCACAAGGGGGAGGTAGGGAGCGCGCCTTTTCCAAGCCTCAAGGAGGGTGGCGCGCGCCCCTAACCTTCCCCCTTATGGGGGTCCGAAGGTGGGCGAGACCCGTGGCTCGCCCCGGCAAGTCGCTGCGAAGCAGCGGGCTGGGGGTCCTGGTTCGCAAAGCAAACCAGCCCCTCAACCGTCAAACCCCGTAACGCGCCGCCGGCTTGTCGGCGTGCAGGCTGCCGTAGAAGGCTTGCCGGGCGCCGAGGAATGTGTCGAGCTTGGCCGCATCGGCAAGCGCGGGCACGGTGACCGCCTCGCCTTTGGCCAAGCCGACAAGTGCGGCATCGACCATGTCGTCGGCGGTCATGATGATCTCCTTCGGAACGTTTGCGATATCGGTGCCGGCAAGTTCCCAGAAATCGGTCCGGGTCGCGCCCGGCAGCACCACCTGCACCTTCACATTGGTGCCCTCGACCTCACGGTGCAGGGCTTCGGTGAAGTTGACCACATAAGCTTTGGTGCCGCTGTAGATGCCGCCGAAGGAGGTGTCGAAGGCGAGCACCGAGGCGATGTTGACGATGCCGCCGCGGTTGCGTGCCAAAAGCCCCGGCAGCACGGCGCGGGTTAGACGCGTCAAGGCGATGGTGTTGACCTTGATCATGCGCTCGGCCGCGTCGACATCGGCGGTGGCCACGACGGCCTGGCCGCCGATGCCGGCATTGTTGACCAGCAGTGTGATGCTCTCGTCGGCTGTTACAGCTTGCTCGACGCGGCGCACATCATCGTCGTTTGCAAGATCGGCGCTGATCACGCCGACCTTGCGGCTATAGGTCTGGCGCAGCTTCCCGGCCAGTTCCTCCAGCCGGTCGGCGCGCCGCGCCACCAGCACCAGATCGTAGCCCTGCCCCGCCAGCCGGTCGGCATAGACCGCGCCGATGCCCGACGAAGCACCGGTGACGACCGCCGTGCCCTTGTTGCCCTGTCCACTCATTGTCCTGTTCCTTCTTCAACTGATCTTGTTCGTTTCGAATGACCCCGGCGCCGTGGCATCTGCCGCGCTGCCGGAAAGCCGCTTGATCTGATTTAGTGGCATATACCACTAATCGTGAAGTAGGCATATGCCACTATCTTGTCAATGAGACGGGCGGGGATTATTTGAGGGGAGCAGCCGGGCCTCATTCGCCGGCGCCAGGGACCATCATGTCAAAGGACAGCCTGCCCGGCCTCACGCTCTGCAACAACGCCGCGCTGCGCCGCGCGGCGCGCAAGCTCGGCAAGTTTTATGATGATGTGGTGGAGCCGTCAGGCCTCAAGGCGACGCAGCAGGGCCTGCTTTACCAGATCCATATGGGCGATGAGCCGGCGATGGGCGCCATCGCCACGTCGCTGATCATGGACCTGTCGGCGCTCGGCCACACGCTGAAACCGCTGATCCGCGACGGCTATGTCGAGACCTTCGCCGACCCGGAGGACCGCCGCGTCAAGCGTGTACGACTGACGCCAAAGGGCCTGGACAAGCTCGAGGAAGCGATGAAACTGTGGCAAATCGCCCAGCAGCGCTTCGAAGATGTCGTCGGCAAGGACAAGGCCGAAGATTTGCGCGCGGCTCTGGATGAGATCGCCGCGCTGGATTTTGATCTGCCGCCGGCCACGCCCTAAGGCCAGCGTTTGCCAAAGACTCTACTCGGCAGGCATTTCTACAGGCCGAGCCGCCCAGCGGCCGGCGACCACGACGCCAAGCCCGACGATCGGGAAGATCGCGGCCACTAGGCCGAGATCGGCCGGCGCGCCGTAGCGCAGCACGGCACCACCGACCACGGCACCCAGCGCCACGCCGAGATAGAGCGCCGAGGCGTTGAGCGACAGCACGATCGGGGCGGCATCGGGCGCCAGCTTGATGATGCGGCTCGCCTGCGCCGGCGGGAACGCCCAGCCGACGATGCCCCACGGCACCATCATCGCCATCAGCGCCGGCCCGGCAATATGGTGCGGCAGGAAGGTCGGGATGACCGACAATAAAACCAGCATGGCTGCACTCAGCGCCAGCGACCAGCCGACGGTGCGGGTCGCACCGAACCGGTCGGCGGCCTGGCCGCCGCCAATGTTGCCGATGACGGCGCCGACGCCGAAGGCGAGCAGCATGCCGGGCAGCGCGATCTGGCTGAGACCGCCGCCCTCGATGGCAAGCGGCGCGACATAGGCAAAGACGGTGAAGGCGCCGATCAGCGCCAGCACTGTCGTCAACAGGATCGGCATCACGCCGGGACGCAGCGCTGCCGCCAGCCTGCGCTTCAAGGGCAGCCTGGTGCCGACGATGCCCTGCGGCAGCCGGTACCACAGGATCGCGCCTGCAAGCGCGCCAAGGCCGGCGATGGCAAAGAAGGTGCCGCGCCAGCCGGCGACGGTGGCAACGAGCGCGCCGAGCGGCGCACCGAGCGCAACGGCCACAGTGGTGCCGCCGACGACGACGGCGATGGCACGCGCCCGGTGATGATCATCGACCAGCGCTACTGCGGTGCCCTGCGCGGTTGCGGCGAACAGGCCCGACGACAGCGCCATGACGATGCGCGCGACCAGCAGCAGTTCGAAGGAGGAACTCAAGGCGGCGGCGATGTTGCCGATGACGAAGAACACCAGCGTCCACAGGATGACGCGGCGCCGGTCCCATTCGCCGGTCAGCGTCGCGAGAATCGGCGTGCCGACCGCATAGGCGAGCGCGAAGGCGGTAATCAGCGTGCCGGCCAGCGGAATGGAGATGCCGGCATCCGCCGCGATGTCGGGCAGAAGGCTGGAGATGACGAAGCCTTCGGTCGAGATCGTGAACGATCCGAGCGCGAGCCAGAAGAGGCGCTTGTCCATGGCGGGATGTCCTTAGTTCAAAAGTTATTGAACAATTGGACATAACAGGGCATCATGTCAATGAAGCCAGGGAAAAATAGCTGAACCTTCCTGACAGCCCTGTGTCAGCACAGGCCGGGCGGGGTTCGCGCGAGACGGAGAAAGGCCACGTGGAGCCAACAATGATGGATGCGTTGAAATCGGACCCGACTGTGCTTAGTTTCGAGCCATGACCTTGCCACACCCCAATACGGACCAGATCAGCCTGCCGATCGTGCTTGGCGTGCTCGGCGACCCGACGCGGCTTGCCATCGTGCGCTATCTCGCCAGCAAGCAGGGCGTGCCGCTGAACTGCAGCCAGTTCCTCGATTTCGGCTCGAAGACCAATCTGAGCTACCACCTCGCCAAATTGCGCGAGGCCGGCGTCACCCGCGCCGAGGTGGTCGGCACCAACCGCATGATCACACTGCGC
>NZ_RZRP01000547.1:0-4295 GCF_003997795.1 Mesorhizobium sp. M7A.F.Ca.US.005.03.2.1
GTCAGGCACCTTTAGGTGCGTGGCGTCGGCGAACGGCACCCGCAGGTATTCCGCCTGTCCCCCGGGATAGCCGCCCGTCAAATGGGTGTAGCCAAACAGACCAGCGGTGGTGTGCCCGAACACCTTGTCGCCGAGGTTCTTCTTGCGGTTCGTACGTTCGCAAACCGAAAAGTTCTGTCTCTTGCACTGGTCGCACTCACCGCAGATTATGGTGAACGGTACGACAATGCGGTCTCCCTTCTTCAGAGCGCCGTTGACGCCCCTGCCGACCTCCACGACCTCTCCCATCATCTCGTGGCCCATAATGTCGCCTGGCAGCATGGCTGGCACGTAGTTGTGGTAAAGGTGAAGGTCGGAGCCGCAGATGGCACAACTCGTCACCTTGATAATCGCGTCCCGTTCATCCTCAATTTCTGGATCGGAGACCTGATCGCAGCGTATGTCTTCCTTACCGTGCCAGACCAACGCACGCATAGCCCGCTCCTCTGTTGGCAAGGTCGATCGGGACCCGCGCTTGGCAAGCGGGCCATGCTATTCATCGACCGTGCCCGCCGCCTGTCGAACCGCAATGGCCGACCTATGTTCCGGGAGCTTGAGAGAATATTTTGGGCCATTCCAAACGGCGCCTTCGCCTGACCGCGACTCGCTTGCCGCTCCGTCTGAAGTCGGCTCCTCAGTCTTGATGCAGCTACGGCATGTCTTCGTTGTTTGTGCCATGCACGTTGGAGCCGTGCAGGAGGGACTGGATTTCGTCTAGATCGATGTTGCCGTCACCATTCTCGTCGATGCTATTGAACATCCTGCCGACCGCGCTTTGAACCTCGGCCTCGGACAGTGACCTGTCGCCATCCGTGTCCAACAGGCCGAACATAAGTCGCATGCCGGCACCGCGCATCATTTGGTGACCACGGTGTCGAGCCATTCTGTGTCCTCTGCCCCAGTCGCCACGATTTCGCCAATGGTCGCCATGCCGGCTAGCTTCATCGGGGGGGTCAGCATGCCCGTTGCGGTCGCCCTGGTCGTTGCGGCTATCTTCGTCACGGAAAGCTTCTTCAGAACCGCGATCCTGGTGCATCCTCTCCCGGACAGCTTGCTCAACCATCTGGCGGATTATTTCGCGTGTCTGTTCACCCCCCTGTCCGTTTGCGTTCGACCCGGCGCCGGGCTGTTCGGTCGCCGTCGTGGGTGCAGGCGTCGTGGGTGCCGGTGTTCCGCTTGACTGGGCGAGCGCCGGGGACGTGAGGGCTATGAAAGTGGCGGCGGCGGCCGTCGTGCTGTGTGGAAATCTCATGGCATGCCTCCATCGAACCATCGGCCGTGTTTGTTTGGGTCAAACTGGGGCTCGGTCTGATTGTTCCCTCAAGGGGATGAGGTCACGGCGAAGTTATAGGCCATGTGCCCGTGGGCGCAGGGCGACCACAACCAGAATGGTGGAGATGGTGATGGCATTCATGTCGTCGTAGCCGCCTTCTGGAATGGCGGAACGTGCCAAGGTGTTGCAGCGCTGTGGTGGAGCTTGCTTCGCTGCCGCGGCCTGCAGGGCGAGAGATCGCGCATCTCGATCTGCATCCACACGACTGGAAGCCAGAACAGGCCGGTAATGAGGTAAAGCAGGATCGAAAAGCGCAATCCACCCCTCGGTCGGCGAATAGGCGGAATGCCAGGCGAGGGCATGAGCCACCACCGCGGTTGCAGTGAACACGAATTCAGCGATCACGCGATGCGTGCGACCGTTACGATGGTCGCGGAATTTGCGGTCTGATGGGCGAGCAGCATGAACAAGGCGATGCCGGCCGGACGGCGAGTTGTTCGCAGACCGCCTCGGACGGTTCAGTGCAAGGATCAAATCCCCCTGCGCCGCTCATGGACGCAGCGCCAGCTCAGGAACCTGATCGGCGGGATCCGCGATGTTCATGGACCCGATTCCCGGCGGAAGTGCGGCATGTGGGCTGGATCGTTTGACAAGCGATCGGAATGTCAGGAAACCAGAGCGAGGCGGCGCGGCACAACCGGCGGCCAGCGCCTTGGCGAAGGTCACGCATGTCGACCTGCTGACCGCACGTCGGACAGATGTAGGAATATCCTTCTTGGGCTCGCCGCTGTAGAGCTTGCCGGGAATTGATCCACCAAGATCGGATTGCTCGTCATATCCATCGACTTGTCTCAAATGTTACCGAACTGTTCTGCGCATATTCCCGTCCGCTCGGTCAAAGTCTAACGATCAGGGAAGCACATTGGAAAGCACATGCGGTAACGGTTGATTCAACCATTGCTGGTATGTTGGTGTGGGTGGCGGCTCCGACAGTTGGGCGGGCGCTTCAGTGCCGGAGCCGCCTGCGCAGTCCGGTTGGGGTTTGACCGCGCCGTCCTATAATGGGACAGCGCGGTCAACGATTCGTTAAAATGCTCCGGAGCTAATTAAACGTGTGCTAAATTGAATCGCAGTGTTGCGAGTCAGCTCATGCGTTTGAAGGTCATCAGTCTATCGCGCAGGAAGGGCGAGGCGGTGTTAGCCGTCAGTCATTCTATCTCACGCGCTGACGACCTCTGGCGCATTCCAAGTCATCAATTGTGACATCAGCCGTTGAATCGACGCCGGTCCAACCGCCTGCTTCGTATTCGTTTCGCCGGAACCACCGATAGCTTCGCCCGTTGCTAAGCTGCCCCGTGACACACGAAATCATCGATCACTGCTTGATGTATGGCTAGCGACGGTGACTCACCAAAGACATGAACTCAGAAAAGAAACCAACGAAAGCTGGACCGTGTTTAACGTGTTGACTGGGCAGCCAGCAGACCCGTGGGCGCTCCGGCTAAGCTATGCCCGGACTCTTGTTCGCCTCTTGAACGCTGTCGAGTTGAAGCGAAAGGTCACTCGAAGTGACCTCTAAATACGCACTGCTGAAACACATCGGGAGCCGTTGGCAAAGCCACCGTTCCGTGGTCACCTACCTGAGACTCTCGCCCGATAGCAGAGGGTGACGTGGCAAGGCTTGAGCGCCCAACCTATGCCTGCAGCATCAAGAATATGATCCTGCCAAGAGCGCCTAAGAGCAGGGCGAATGCGGCGAAAGATTGAATAAAGAAGCCGGGGTACCGCTTCAGCGGTGCCGACAGGTAACCGATGAAGTAGGCAATCCTTCCCATTATCCAAAGCAGTCCCAGTGCAGCCGCCCATGGCGCGCTCCAGTAGACCGCGAAAAGGCACATCGACGGAAGAAAGTCCGGCAGCCATTCGATCGAGTTTGAATTAGCGCGGATTGTCCGCTCAAGCAGCGGATCCCCAGTCATGGTCGGGGCGAGAACGCCCGTCCTCTTGTGGGTTCTGGCGACTGTCAGCGCCATGCCAAAAATCATTAGGCTGCAAAGCAGCGTCACAATAGCCACCGAGAAATACCGTTCCATGCCTGCCTCCTCTCGTCGCGGAACAGGCAGGCAAGCAAAGGTTGTCGCCATGTGAAGCAGGTCGGCCTGAAGCCCGTAGATAGCGCAAAAACGCGTCTCTGGAAATGAGCTACGAAGGGTGGTCGATCTACGGTCGCATCCAACGCGCCTTCGGCGACTATGATGACATCGCCGCGGTGACGGCAGAGCCGACGTTGTCAGAGCCCGGTGACGTGCCGATCTTCAGCGCGGGCGTGCCTCGCGCAATAGACCAGCTCACGCTCAGCATCCCGGCGCCGATAGATTTTTCCAGCCTCAATCTCTCCTATACGCATCTTGAAAGTGCCGAAGGCCAGAAGAGCCAGATCGTTGGCCTTTCCTACAGCCAACAGATATTCAAGCGAAGCAGCCTCTATGCCACTGCCTTTACCGACCTTGAGGATAGCGGCAGCTTTGGAGTCTTGGCCGGCCTATCGGTTCCGTTCGGTGACGATATCACCGCTTCCACGGGAATAGAGCAGGGACCGGACGGCCTGAATGTCGTCGCCGACATCGCCAAGTCGGAGCGGTTGGAAGACGGCAGCATTGGCTGGCGAGCACGAACCTCGGAAGGCGACACGCCCAACCGGTCGGCCGCAGCAAGCTATCGCGCGCGCTTCGCCCGCTTCGAGGCTGGCGTCCAACAATACGGGAAGGACGTGCGGGCAACTGCGCAAATGGATGGCGCGATTGCCGTGGCAGGCGGCGGGGTCTTTGCCACAAATCGCATAGACGATGCTTTCGCCGTGGTCGAAGTCGGCGCTCCTGATGTCGACGTCCAGTTCCAGAACAGGCCGGTGGGAAAGACCAATCGGCAAGGGCGCATCCTGGTCCCCGGGCTTAACTCCTACGAACCGAACACGGTCTCCATC
>NZ_RZRP01000548.1:0-4292 GCF_003997795.1 Mesorhizobium sp. M7A.F.Ca.US.005.03.2.1
GCCATAGCGGCAAGTTTACGCGACTTGGTCTCAACTTGACATGGCCGCCCTGCCAGTTCTTCCGCCTCCATGGCGTGGGCTCGATCACCAGCTTCGGCCTTTGAAGGCGAGCGCGCGGTTATTGTGTGAGGCGCTGCGGCTGGATTTTCAGCGTGACGATCAGGCCCTGCTTTGCCCAATCGTAAGCGATCGAGCCACGCAGATGCCCGGTTACGCTACGCTCGACCAATCTGCTTCCGTAGCCGGGCGGATCTGCAGGTGTCTCAACGAGCGGTCCGCCACTTTCTGTCCAGACGATGGTGACGGCGTCATCTTGCGCCGAGCACGATACATCCAGCGTGCCTGCTTCCGCCGACAAGGCGCCGTATTTGAGAGAGTTGGTTGCAAGTTCATGAATGATAAGCGCCAGGATAGTTGCCGATGATTCACCAACACTCATCCTTCGCACCGACACCCTGATGCGGCCGCTAAACGCCCCCAGATCGTCATAAGGCGCAAGCAGTACCGTAAGTAGGTCGCAAGCAGCGCAGAGGCGGCCTCAGTCTGGCCGGGCACCGGCCGCCACCAGATGATGGGCTCGCCCCAAGGCAGTCAACCGCTGTGTAAGCTCGCGCGCCAGGTCATTGGTCGTCGTCGTCGAACGCGAGCTAATGGCAGTAAGGCCGGAGTCTATGGTCAGCAGGTTCTTGACGCGATGGCTCATTTCGCAGGCCAGAAGCTCGCGGCTTCTTCCGCCTGCTTGCGGCCGGTCACATTAACGAAGGTGCCGAACATCAGCGCTGGGAAAAATCGCAGATCCTATGCCCAGTCTTGGCGCCGCAATCCCGACATGTGCTGGATCGCCCGCGGTCCCAAATCAAACTTGGTCCTCGCGCCAAGGTGGCGATGCGGGTCCGGTCAAGCCTGCTCGAGCGAAAGCTGGCGCACCCTTTACAAAGGACGATAAATTCACTGCCGGTATAATGGCATTTCCGTCAATGAACGGCTTTCTGGCCATCGTTGAGGCATCCTGACGGACTGCGAGCGCAACGCGTTTCGACCTGCGGAGGGAACCTCGGCGTTCAACATCAAACGACTAAGTACAGCAGGACGACATCGTCAGGCACTGAACGCCACCCTACCTACCTAGGGCGTCCCCCCATCATCAGCCTAGGCGGCGCACTCGTTCCGGAACATTGCCAGATTCCGGCGTCTCAGCGCCGCGCCTTCAATATTCTCGCCTCTCGCAGCAATGATCCACGATCAGTACCGACCATATCGATCAGCTCGCGTGCCTGGGCTTCCGTAATCCCGGTTTCGCGCGCCAGGAAACGGATGAGAAAGTCTTCTTGCTCCTCCCTATGCCCACGATCCCGTCGCTTCTCATCGGCGATGTATGACGATTTCGGCTGTTCTATCGAACGCGGCGATGGGGTGTCCTCATTGTAATGCACGCCTTGCACGGTCAGCCCTGCCTCCTCTGCAGCCGCCAAAAACGCCTGCCGGGCATTTTCCACCTCGTCGTCCGAAGTCAGTGAGCCGGTACAGGCCTGCAACGCGTCTCGGTATATTGATCCGTGCTCGTCCGGCCACTTCTCCATCAGCAAGATGGCAGCCTCGGAAGCACTGGACAACCTGCGGAGTTCTCCATTTGGCAACTCGATCGTTACTGGAACCCTGAAAAAAGCGTCGTGCATCGCGTCACCCCTATCCCACCATCTCTCAGCGAACGGGGCGCGACGACATTCGTTCCAGCGCAACATGTAACGCGGCCTATCCGTCCAACGTCAGGCACCTGACGCCGATCTCACAATGAGGCGCCACCGTTTGGGGGCATGTAGGCGGTCGGCGCGGCCCTTAGTCGGCCGGGCGTCGACGAAAGGCTCAGATCAAAGCATCCATTGGCGGCTTGGGGCGTTAAGACTGACGTCAGCAGGCCCCAACCGAATAGCTAGGGCTGGCGCAATCTCGGAGAACATTCACACATGGATATTCCTAAAGGTGCGACCGTTGCTGTGGCCGATGGCGAAAGGCTCAATCTGTTCCGCAATTCAGGAGACGAAGCCAATCCAAAGCTGACGGCCTCGGTCGTGGAAGACGTCGCAAACGAGAACAAGGGATCCGGTGCGCGTCATCAGAGCAGCTCCGCCAATCCGGACAACAGTCAAATCGAGGAGGACAATTTTGCGGCCGGAACCGCCGAACTGCTCAACCGACACGTCCTCGGCGGAGAAATCGCCAATCTGATCATCATCGCCGCTCCTCGAACGCTTGGCGAACTGCGCAAGCACTATCATCAGAAATTATCGGACGTTCTGATTGGCGAAATCGCCAAGGATCTCACCGGCCATTCGGCCCACGAGATAGAGAAGGCAGTTGCCAGCGCCTAGACGCATAATCGACAGAACTCAAATCTGCATCGCGCCCGCGCTCTGATCGTATTCGCGCCTGCGTCGAATTGAAGGACTTTATCATGACAAAATCCATTGGATGGTTGGCCGCAGCAGTGCTTTGCATTACAGCGCCTGCTCAGGCCGCTGACGGCGCCTTTCTGAAATCGTTTGCCGGCAGCTGGGTTGGCAAGGGCACGGTCAAGGTCGACGCTGATTCCCAACCCATCAAAATCAACTGCAAATTTGCATCTGACGCGACTGAAAGCTCATTGGCGCTTAACGGCAAGTGTACAGGTTACGTGGTCTTCTCGCGGGCGATCGGCGCCGACGTGAAGACGAATGGCAAAACCTATACGGGCATATACACCGGATCGAGCACCGGTCCGGCTGGCCTCAGTGGCGGTCGATCAGGCAACGCACTGGTTCTAGGCATCCATTGGGCAAAGGAAGTCAATGGCGACCGTACGGCCCAGCTGAGGCTGGAAAAAGTTGGTGACAATGGGATGCGCCTAACGACGATCGATAAGGATCCGGCGACGGGCAAGACCATTGTGATCAGTCGGATTGATCTCAGCCGCTCCTAGCGTCTGGTCGGCAAATATCCGACGCCTCGCTAGTCGAAGACGGGGCTGCCGGGCCGACTATTACGTGAGCTCGTAGTAAAAATCGCAAATCAGGTCCGCGACTTTGACGGCTTCAAAGTCAGTCATGTGCGCAGCTGTCTCAACAGCCACGACCCCCATATCGTCCTGATCGATCGCCAGAAGATCCAGTATCTTTGCGAACTTGAACTTGAGCTCCCGGTCACCATCGAATTCATCGATGGTAACGTGCAGAATGTTCACATTTGCGTCGATCAATCGCGTTTGTATGGCGTCGGTAGAGGCTGCTAGTGTGCGAATTGCCGCGAAAAAGTGCTCTCGCGCATTGGCATATTTGTCGTCCATTTTGATACCTTCAAAGTTGAAAAGCTGCGCCCTGGACGTCGTGCGCGAACCGGGACTTACGCGTTTGGCATAGGCTGAGTCAACAATGGCGGCCCGCCCGTACAGGTCAGTTTGAGATTCAGGGCTTGCGAATTGACAGCCGGGCTTCCCGCATGAGCTACGACCATTTGGCGCGGCACAATAAGCTGACAAGCTCGCGAGCTTCCGCTTCAGTGATGCCCTGCTTCTTTGGCTTCGGGGAACCAACGTGGCAGTGGCCAGTTTGCATAGCGAGGGGACACATCACGGAGATTCAAATGACACGCCGACCAAAGATTTTGGCCAGCACCGCACTCGGGTTGCTCATCGCCTCGGTGCCGTTAGGGGCGCCGCTCAGCGCAGCATTCAGCGCTGGACGGTTCGCCGAATCCGCAACGCCGATTTTTATCAAGTTGAAATGTAAGGAGGGCGAGTCCGCCGAAGCCTGCGCGCTAAGGCAACAGGCTCCGTCCGAAAACGCTGCTCCACCTCCAGCGACCGAACCACAGCCTACTCCAAAACCGCAGGAGCAGCCAAAAGAGGCAGCTCCGGCGTCTGAGTCAACTCCCGTTCCAGAATCCACGCCACCGGCTGAACTGTCGACGAAGAAACAGCCCGCTCCAACAGCCGAGCCTGTGCCGGCGCCGCCAGCCGAGCCTGCGCCCAACAAGGCTCCCGACGAACCGGCAGGCAAGCAAGTCCAGCCGCCCGCAGACAAGGCGCCTTTGCCCACCCCGGCTCCCCAAGCGCCCGCTGCGACCGATCAGCCTGCGCCTGTACAGGGCGAACAGCCGGCGGAACCTACAAAAAAACCTGCCGCCGAGCAGCCTGGCGCCGAGGGGCCTGCATCAAAGCAGCCTGTGACTGGAGAGCAACCTTCAACCGACCAGCAGCCTCCAGCCTCCGAAAAGCCAGCCAATGGTGAGCCGGCGGCGCCCATCCAAAGCGAAAAGCC
>NZ_RZRP01000549.1:0-4291 GCF_003997795.1 Mesorhizobium sp. M7A.F.Ca.US.005.03.2.1
GTGGCGATCGTCGTCAACCAGACGCCGTTCTATGCCGAGTCCGGCGGCCAGATGGGCGACACCGGCGTCATCTCCGGCGAGGGGTTCTCGATCGAGGTTTCGGATACGCAGAAGAAGGCCGACGGGCTGTTCGTGCATATCGGCAAGGTGGCCAGCGGCACCGTCAAGACGGGCGCGGCTGTCGAGCTGAAGGTCGATCATGCAAGGCGCTCGAGGCTGCGCGCCAACCATTCCGCGACGCATCTGATCCATGAGGCGCTGCGCGAAGTGCTGGGCAGCCATGTCGCACAGAAGGGCTCGCTGGTCGCGCCCGAGCGCCTGCGCTTTGACATCTCGCACAACAAGCCGATTTCGGCCGAAGACCTCGAAGAGGTCGAGCGCATGGCCAACGAGATCGTCGTCCAGAACGGCCCGGTGACCACGCGCCTGATGTCGGTCGACGATGCCATCGCCGAGGGCGCCATGGCGCTGTTTGGCGAAAAGTACGGCGACGAAGTGCGCGTCGTGTCGATGGGCACCGGCCTGCACGGCGCCAAGGCGAACCGGCCCTATTCGGTCGAGCTCTGCGGTGGCACCCATGTCCGGGCGACCGGCGATATCGGCCTCGTGCGTGTCGTATCGGACAGCGCGGTCGCCGCCGGCGTGCGCCGCATCGAGGCATTGACGGGCGAAGCCGCGCGCAAACATCTCGACGAGCAGGACAGGCGTTTGAAGGCGACGGCAGCCGTGTTGAAGATTTCGCCGGCCGATGTACCGGCGCGCGTCGAGACGCTGCTCGAAGAGCGCAAGAAGCTCGAAAAGGAACGGACCGAAGCGCGCAAGAAGCTGGCATTGGGCGGCGGATCGTCTGCCGATGCTCCAGCCGCCAATGAGACGGTGGCCGGTGTCGGCTTTCTCGGCAAGACGGTCTCAGGTGTCTCACCGAAGGACCTGAAGCCGCTGGCCGATGCCGGCAAGACGTCGCTCGGCTCCGGCGTCGTCGTCTTCGTCGGCTCCGGTGAGGACAACAAGGCCAGCGTCGTCGTCGCCGTCACCGACGACCTCGTCGGCCGCTTCAGCGCCGTCGACCTTGTCCGAGTGGCCTCGGCGGCGCTCGGCGGGCAGGGCGGCGGCGGGCGGCCCGACATGGCCCAGGCTGGCGGCCCCGACGCTTCCAAGGCCGATGATGCGATTGCTGCGGTAAGGGCGGCACTCGAAGCGGCGTAGGCGAGTGGACTGAATTTAAAGCAACGGTTGGAGGGACAGCGGACGTCTCTTATCAGCCGATTTTTTCAGTCTGCACGAAGCTCGGCCGAGCCGCAATGCGCGCATACCAGTCCCGGATATCAGGGAACTCGGCCAGCAGATTTTGCCCCTCGGCGACCTTGACGAAATAGCCGATGATCGGTGCGGCATGCAGGTCGGCCAGCGTCAGCTGGTCGCCCAGCAGCCACGGTCCCGGCGCTTTCAGCGCGGACAGCGTCCGAAGCGCTTTGCTCGCCTGAGCAAGGCCGCCGGCGATCAACGCCTCATCCGGCTGAGCCTTCTCCAGCCGCTCGACGGCAACATCCCAGACCATCGATCTGTAGGCATAGGCATCGAGCATGCCGATGATCTGGTTCATGGTTGCGCGGCCACGAGGCTCCGTCGCTTGCAGCGCTGGCCCGTCGAACGCCTCGTCAACATATCTGGCAATCGCGCTCGTCTCGAACAGCCGGAATCCGTCATGCTCGAAGGCCGGGATGCGGCCGAACGGATGATGTTCGAAATACCAGGCGGGAATCCCGTCGGCGGCAAAGACATCGACTGGCACAAGCTCGTAGTCGATGCCTTTTTCCTCAAGCACGAGGCGGACGATGCGCACATAGACGCTATAGTCCGCCCCGTAGACGATGGGCTTGCCCATCTTGCTTACTTATCAGGCCATCGCCTTCTGCAGGTTCTCGTCGATCTTGTCGAGGAAACCGGTGGTCGACAGCCAAGGCTGGTCGGGGCCGATCAGCAGCGACAGGTCCTTGGTCATGAAGCCGGACTCGACCGTCTGGATGCAGACTTTTTCCAGCGTCTCGGCAAAGCGCTTCAACTCGGCATTGTCGTCGAGCTTGGCGCGATGGGTGAGGCCACGCGTCCAGGCGAAGATCGAGGCGATCGAATTGGTCGAGGTTTCCTCGCCCTTCTGATGCTGGCGGTAGTGGCGGGTGACGGTGCCGTGCGCGGCTTCCGCTTCCACGGTCTTGCCGTCCGGCGTCATCAGCACCGAGGTCATCAGGCCGAGTGAGCCGAAACCTTGCGCGACCGTGTCGGACTGCACGTCACCATCATAGTTCTTGCAGGCCCAGACATAGCCGCCCGACCATTTCAGGGCGGAGGCCACCATGTCGTCGATCAGGCGGTGCTCGTACCACAGCTTCTTCGACTTGAACTCGGCCTCGAATTCAGCCTCGTAGACCTCCTGGAAGATATCCTTGAAGCGGCCGTCATAGGCCTTGAGGATGGTGTTCTTGGTCGACAGATAGACCGGGTAGTTGCGCAGCAGGCCGTAGTTCAGCGAGGCGCGGGCGAACTCGCGGATGGACTCGTCGAGATTGTACATGGCCATGGCGACACCGGCGCCGGGCGCGTCGTATACATCGTGCTCGATCACCTGGCCGTCCTCGCCGACGAACTTGATGGTCAGCTTGCCCTTGCCGGGGAAGCGGAAATCGGTGGCGCGGTACTGGTCGCCGAAAGCATGACGGCCGACGATGATCGGCTTGGTCCAGCCGGGCACCAGGCGCGGCACGTTCTTCATGATGATCGGCTCGCGGAAGATGGTGCCGCCGAGGATGTTGCGGATGGTGCCGTTCGGCGACTTCCACATCTTCTTCAGCTTGAACTCCTCGACGCGCTGCTCGTCAGGCGTGATCGTCGCGCATTTCACGCCGACGCCGTATTTCTTGATGGCGTTGGCCGAATCGATGGTCACCTGGTCGTTGGTGGCGTCGCGATGCTCGATGCCGAGGTCGTAATATTCCAGCTTGAGGTCGAGATAAGGGTGGATCAGCTTGTCCTTGATGAACTGCCAGATGATGCGGGTCATCTCGTCGCCGTCGAGTTCGACGACCGGGTTCGCCACCTTGATCTTCGCCATGGAAAGAATGCCTCGTTGCTGGGATGTGGGACGGCCTTGCCCGCGTGGCGTTGGGCCGGGAGATGTCGCCCGTATATCAAAGCGCTTTTGGCCACGCAAACGGCGATCGGTCACGAATTGGAGGCCAGAGCCGTCGTCATTTGCGAATGCTTCATTTTCCCGGCCGAATATGGCAGGGGACGCTGAAATGCCGCAAACAGCAGTTCATTGACAATCATGCCCGTCACCAAAGATCCTGATAGCATTGCAGTCGCCGGCCCGGCGATCATCCTCGTCGAGCCTCAGCTTGGCGAGAACATCGGCATGGTCGCGCGCGCCATGGCCAATTTCGGTCTGTCGGAGCTGCGCCTCGTCAATCCGCGTGACGGTTGGCCGAGCGAGAAGGCACGTGCGGCGGCGAGCCGCGCCGATCATGTCATCGACGCCGTCACCGTCTTTGACGATCTGGCCTCGGCGCTCGCCGACCTGAACTTCGTCTTCGCCACCACGGCCAGGCAGCGCGACGGCTTCAAATCCGTGCGCGGGCCGGTGGAGGCGGGCAGGATGCTTCGGACCCGTCACGCAATGGGCCAGCGCACCGGCATCCTGTTCGGCCGCGAGCGCTTCGGCCTCTACAATGACGAGGTCGGCCTTGCCGACGAGATCGTCACGTTCCCGGTCGATCCCGATTTCTCGTCGCTCAACATCGCCCAGGCCGCGCTTCTGATGTCCTACGAATGGATGAAGTCCGGCCTGGAAGACGAGACCAAGACCAATTTTTCCGGCCCGGACATGAAGCCGGCAAGCAAGGAGGAATTGCACGGCCTGTTCGCCTATCTCGAAGGCGCACTGGAAGCGCGCGGCTATTTCCGGCCGGCACCGAAGAAGCCGAAAATGATCGACAATCTGCGTGCGGTGCTGACGCGCGCCGGTTTTGCCGAACCGGAGCTGAAGGTGCTGCGCGGCATCATCTCGTCGCTCGACAGGTTTTCGCCGGCGATGCCGCGCGGCGACGGGTCCCCTGGCGATGATCCACGACGCTTGCCCGCGGCCGCCGCGCGGGCCCGCAAGGCGGAAGCGGCGCGCCTTGCCGGCGCCGGCAAGGACGATGACATACCGCCGCTTGGCGGAAAAGGAACCGACAATGACTGAGCGGCCGATCCTGATGTTCGATTCGGGCATCGGCGGGCTCACCGTACTGCG
>NZ_RZRP01000054.1:0-15139 GCF_003997795.1 Mesorhizobium sp. M7A.F.Ca.US.005.03.2.1
ACTATAAGCTGCGCAAGGAGATGCAGATCGAGTTGAAGCGGTTGCAGCACGAGACCGGCATCACCTTCATCTTCGTCACCCACGACCAGGAAGAAGCGCTGACCATGTCCGACCGCATCGCGGTCATGTCATCGGGCAAGATCCTCCAGGTCGGTTCGCCCTGGGATATCTACGACAAGCCGGCCGAACGCTTCGTCGCCGACTTTATCGGTGAAACCAACTTCCTGACGGCCGCCATCAGCGAGATGGCCAACGGCAAGGCGCGCGCCACGCTCAAGTCCGGTGCGACCATCGAGGCGACCGTGGCCCAGGGTTTCCAGCCCAAGCCCAATGCCACGGTCGTGGTTCGGCCTGAACACGCCAAGCTGACCAAGGCCAAGGGCGAACTGTCGGGGAGGGTCGATAATATCGTCTATTTCGGTACCGACACCCACATCCATGTTCATCTCGACAGCGGCGAACTCTTCACCGTACGCCAGCAGAACACGCGCAGCGCGGGCTGCGGTTTCGAGAAGGGCGACGCGGTCGGCATCCTCATCGGCAGCGATGCCGCCCAGGTCCTGAAGGACTGACGATGGCGACCGCGGAAGAAGTCGCCAAGGCAGCGGAGCGGCGCGATGTCCGCGACCGCTGGCTTTTGTCAGCGCCAGCGCTGCTGGTCATTTTCCTCGCCGCGACCGGCCCCTTGCTGATCGTGCTCGTCTACTCGTTCCTGACGCCAGGCTCCTATGGCGACGTGAAGTGGCAGTTCTCGCCGGAAGCCTGGATAGCGGTGTTTCTGGAACGCGATATCTTCGACGACACGCTTTCGATCGCCGCCGCCCACGTCACCATCTTCCTGCGCTCGATCAAGCTCTCGGTGGTGACGACGATCGCCACCTTGGTGCTTGGTTTCCCGACCGCCTATTTCATGGCGACGCGCAGCGAAAAGACCCGCGATCTCTGGCTGTTCCTGATCACCATTCCGTTCTGGACCAACCTTTTGATCCGCACCTTCGCGGTGCTGCAGATCATCCGCAACGAAGGCATCATCAACACAATGCTGCTCAAGCTCGGCATCATCTCGGCGCCGATCCAGATCCTCTACACCGACACGGCGATCCTGATCGGCATGGCCTATGTCTACCTGCCGCTGATGGTGCTGCCGATCTACGCCAGTATGGAAAAGCTCGATTTCCGGCTGGTCGAGGCGGGCTATGACCTTTACGCCACGCGCTTCCAGGTGCTGCGGCGGATTATCTTTCCGATGGTCAAGCCGGGCGTCATCGCCGGCTCCATCCTGGTCTTCATTCCAGCGCTTGGCGCCTATGTGACGCCGAGCGTGCTTGGCGGCGGCAAGAACATGATGCTGTCCAACCTGATCGAATTGCAGTTCGGGCAGGGCCGCAACTGGCCACTCGGCTCGGCGCTGTCGATCGCCGTCATGATCATCGTCATGGTGGCGCTGCTTGCCTATGTGCGCAATGCCGGCAAGTCGGGGGTGCGTCATGGCTAAGAACTTTTCCATCAAGCACCAGCCAGGATTCAGCGCGATCGCCGCGACCTGCTTTATCGTGCTGTATCTGCCGATCATCGTGCTGGTCATCTATGCCTTCAACGCGGCGAGCTCGACCTCCGAATGGGGCGGCTTTTCGCTGAAATGGTTCCAGTCGGCATGGCAGAACACGCAGGTCGTCGATGCCACGCTGCGTTCCTTCCAGATCGGCTCCATTGCGGCGGTGCTCTCCACGATCTTTGCCACCATGGCGGCGCTCGCCACCACCCGCACCGCGTCCTATCCCGGCCTCACCTTCAAGTATGCGGCGATCAACCAGCCGCTGATGGTGCCCGAGATCGTCACCGGGGTGGCGCTGCTGATTTTCTTCTCGCGCATCAAGATCTTCACCGGCTATTCCGGCATCGGCTATCTGGTCGCCGCGCACACGGCGTTCTGCATTCCCTTTGCCTATTTGCCGATCCGGGCGCGGCTTGAGAATATGGACCTGACGCTGGAGCGTGCCGCAGCCGACCTCTACGCGACGCCCTGGAAGACGTTCCGGCGCATCACGTTGCCGCTTCTGTGGCCCGGCATCCTGGCCGGGCTGATGCTGGCCTTCGTCATCTCGCTCGACGACGTCGTCATCACCGAGTTCGTCAAATCGGGCGGCCAGGACACGCTGCCCACCTACATGCTCGGCCAGATCCGCCGCGGCATCACACCCGAGATCAACGCGATATCGACCGCCTTCCTGCTGCTCTCGGTTGCCATCGTCACGTTGTTTTTCTTCGTCAGCAGGAAACGAGACTGAACCGAAAAATGGGAGTTAAACCCATGAACTGGAAGACAACAGCAACCGCCATGGGGTTGGCGTTGCTCGCCTCGACGGGCCTGGCCCGCGCCGACGGCGTGCTCAACATCTACAATTGGGGCAACTACACCAGCCCCGACGTGATCAAGAAGTTCGAAGCCAAATACAACGTCAAGGTGACCATCACCGATTACGATTCCAACGACACCGCGCTGGCCAAGGTTCGCCAGGGCGGCACCGGCTTCGACATCGCGGTGCCGTCGCAGACCTATGTGCCGATCTGGATCAAGGAAGGTCTCCTGCTCGAGACCGATCCGGGCAAGATGGAGAACTTCAAGAACGTCGCGCCGGAATGGGCCAATCCCGAGTTCGATCCGGGCCGCAAATATTCGGTGCCGTGGGCCTGGGGCACGATCGGCGTCGTCGTCAACACCGATGCCTACAAGGGTCCAGCCGACAGCTGGGGCATCGTCTTCAACACGCCGGACGAGCTGAAGGGCAAGGTCAACGTCGTTCCGGAGATGGGCGACGTCATCTTCGCGGCGATCAAATATGTCGGCGGCCAGCAGTGCACCGACGACAAGGCGGTGCTGAAGAAGGTGCGCGACCTCCTGGTGGCGGCCAAGCCGAACTGGATCGCCATGGAATACAACACCATCGAGAAGATGGGCGCCGGCGATTTCAAGGCGACCAGCGACTGGAACGGCTCGGCACTGCGCCAGCGGCTGGCCAATCCGGCCATCCACTACAACTATCCGAAGGAAGGCTTTGGCCTGTGGAGCGACAACGTCGTCGTTCTGAAGGAAGCCAAGAACGTCGACAATGCCAAGCTGTTCCAGAACTTCATCATGGATCCGGAAAACGCGGCGGGCCTCTCGGCCTTCCACCGCTATGCCAACGCCATCACCGGCTCGGACAAATACATGCCGGCGGACATGAAGGATGCGCCGGAAGTCGTCATTCCGGCCGATGCCAAGCCGAAAGGCGAATTCCAGAAGATGTGCCCGCCGGAAACGCAGGAACTCTACACCAAGATCTGGACCGAACTGCAGAAGTAACCGCTGCATGAGAGACCCGGCGGCACATGCCGCCGGGTCTTTTCTTTTCCGGGAATGGCCTTTCATGGACTCCTATCGCAACAGCGATCCGCGGCCGCCGATCATGCAGGGCTCGCCGCCCGCCATGGTGCCGCCGAAGCTCGACTGGGACCGGCCGCCATGGAACCGCTGGGCGTTCCAGCACATCCGTGAAATTCTGCCGACCGCCGAAGTCTGGCGCGGCAACGGCCATCGCCGCCGTCTCGAACGCGCCGAGGTCGATCTTGACGGGCTGGCGGTCGAGGACAGCGAGGGCAAGCCGACGACACTCGCCGGGCTGCTCGACGAGACCTATACGGACGGTTTTCTGGTGCTCAAGGACGGCAAGGTTGCCTATGAGCGCTATTTCAACGGCATGGACGAGCGCACGCTGCACCTGTCGCAGTCGATGGCGAAGTCCGTCACCGGTTCGGTGTTCGGCATACTGGTCGGGCGCGGCCTGATCGATCCGGCCAGACCGGTAAGCGACTACCTGCCGGAACTCGGCGCTACCGGCTGGGCCGGCGCCAATGTGCAGCATGTGCTGGACATGACCAGCGGCGTCCGTTTCTCCGAGGAATATACCGACCGCTATTCCGACATCGGCCAGGTCGATGTCGCCACCGGCTGGAAGCCGGTGCCGCTTGGCAGCGATCCGGATTTTCGCTGGCCCTCGCACATGTTCGAACTGATCCTGGGCTTGAAGGAAACGGTCCGTCCGCACGGGGCTCAATTCGAATACCGCTCGATCGAGACCGATGTGCTCGCCTTCATCATGGAGCGGGTGACAGGCAAACGGCTGCCGCAACTGGTTTCGGAAGAACTCTGGCAAAAGCTCGGCGCCGATGAAAGCGCCTGCTTCACGGTCGACAGCGCCGGCTATGCGGTGGCCGACGGCGGTTTCAACGCGACGCTGCGCGATTATGGCCGCTTCGGCCAATTGATCCTCGACAATGGTGGCGGCGTCGTGCCGGCCGGCTGGGTCGAGGACACGCGCAACGGCAGGCATGGGCCGGACTTCAGCCCCAGCCTGCCGGAGGGCAGCTATCGCAACCAGTTCTGGATCGAGGACCCGCGCTCGCGCGCACTGATGTGCCGCGGCGTGTTCGGTCAGATGATCCATATCGACTGGAACACCGGAATGGTCGTGGTGAAGCTTTCGACCTGGCCGGATTTCGCCAATGGTGCCTATTCCATAGCGACGCTGAAAGCCGTGCACGCTATCGCCACGGCACTTCGCTGAGCCCCCACAAAGAAGAAACGACCCGGAAGGAAACGCCATGACCGGCAAAACCGTGTTCGAGACCCGCTATGGCTTCCGGCGCAACCAGGTCGTGCTCGCCAATTGGCGCGAGAACCCGTTCAACCGGTGGTCGTTCCAGAATCTCGGCGAACTGGTGCCGACCGCCCGGGTGACGGCGACGTCGGGCGTTGTCGAAACCCCCGTGCGCGATATGGGCGGCCTGCTCGGCGAGAAGGTCGCGATCGCCGGCACACCGGAGACAGTGGCTGATTTTCTCGCACGTTCGAGCACCGACGCACTGACGGTGATGAAAGGCGGCAGGATCGTCGGCGACTGGTTCGCGCCGCATATGGATTTCGGCGCCCGCCACATCATCTTTTCGATCAGCAAGTCGCTGACCGCCATCATTGCCGGCATACTGGAAGGCGAGGGGGTGTTCGACCCGGAAGCGCCGGTGACGGCCTACATCCCCGAAGCCGCCGGCTCGGCCTATGGCGATGCGAGCGTGCGGCATGTGCTCGATATGAGCGTCAGTCTCGATTTCGAGGAAGCCTATCTCGATCCGGAAAGTGCTTTCGCCCGCTATCGCCGTGCCACGCTGTGGAATCCGGGCGGCGGTACGGAGAGCCTGCGCGAATTCATCCTGACCCTGCAACGCCTTGCAGAGCCGCATGGCCAGACCTTCCGCTACCGCTCGCCGAATTCCGACCTGCTCGGCCTGCTGCTCGAGCGTGCGTCGGGCCAGCGGTTCACCGACCTGATGCGCGAGAAGCTGTGGCTGCCGCTCGGCGCTGTCAGCGAAGCCTCGATCGGCGTCGACATGGAGGGCACGGCGCGCACGGCCGGCGGCATTTCGGTGACGCCGCGCGACCTGGCGCGTGTCGGCGAGATGATGCGGCAAGGTGGCATGGCCAATGGCCGCCGCATCGTACCGGAAGCCTGGGTGCGCGACACGACCAGCACTGGCGGCAGTGCGGACGCCTGGCAGCGCGGCGCGATGCTGCCACTGTTTCCCAAGGGCCGCTACCGCAACAAATGGTACCAGACTGGACACGAGAACGGCGCCTATTGCGGCATCGGTATCCATGGCCAGTGGCTGTATGTCGATCCCAGGACCGAAGTGGTGATCGCCAAGATGTCGTCGCAGCCGCAGCCTGTCGACGATCCGCTCGATATCGAGATCGTCGCGTTCTTCGAGGCGCTCAGCCGGATAATCTAGCGCGGCTGTCCACCACATTAGCATACGCTTTCCTGTGGACCCGCCGGGCTGATCGAAGCGCGGCGGTTGGCGGGCCGGACGTCTGCGCCTATGGTCGCCGCTCTTTGGATGAGAGCAGGAACGACATGGCATCCGACATCAAGCGCATTGCAGCCATCATCGCGGCCGAGATCAGCGCGCGGCCCGAACAGGCGGCCGCGGCGATCGAACTGCTCGATGAGGGCGCGACAGTGCCGTTCGTGGCGCGCTACCGCAAGGAAGTCACCGGCGGGCTCGACGACACGCAATTGCGCGATCTTGCCGAACGCCTTGCCTATCTGCGCGAGCTCGACGCGCGCCGCGACACCATCCTTGGCTCGATCCGCGAACAGGGCAAGCTGACCGAGGAGCTTGAAGGCAAGATCGTCGCCGCCACCACCAAGGCGGAACTTGAGGACATCTACCTGCCCTACAAGCCCAAACGCCGGACCAAGGCCGAGATCGCCAGGGAGCGCGGGCTGGGGCCGCTGGCCGAAGCCATCTTGGCGAACCGCTCATTGGTGCCTGCCGAACTGGCGCTGGCCTATGTCAACGAAGAGGTGGCCGATACCAAGGCGGTGCTCGAGGGCGCGCGCGACATCCTGTCGGAACAATTCGCCGAGAATGCCGATCTGGTCGGCAAATTGCGCAGCTACATGAAGGAGCGCGCCTTCATGCGGGCCAGGGTGGTCGACGGCAAGCAGGAGGCCGGCGCGAAATTCTCCGATTATTTCGACCATGTCGAGCGTTGGGCAAATGTGCCGAGCCATCGCGCGCTGGCGATGCTGCGCGGCCGCAACGAGGAAGTGCTGTCGCTCGACATCGAGGTCGATGCCGATGACAGCTCACCGGTGAAGCCGGTCGAGCGGATGATCGCCGATGCCTATGCCATCGGCGGCAGCCTTGCGGGTGACAGATGGCTGATGGAGGTGGCGGGCTGGACCTGGCGTATAAAACTGTCGCTGCATCTGACGCTCGATTTGATGCGCGATCTGCGCGAGCGGGCGGAGGAGGAAGCGATCCACGTCTTTGCCCGCAACCTCAAGGATCTACTGCTGGCCGCTCCCGCCGGCTCGCGCGCCACGATGGGGCTCGACCCCGGCATCCGCACCGGCGTCAAGGTGGCGGTGGTCGACGGCACTGGCAAGGTGCTGACAACGACGACGGTCTATCCATTTCCGCCCAGAAACGATGTGCGTGGCACGCAGGCGGAACTCGCCAAGCTCATCCGCCTGCACAAGGTCGAGCTGATTTCGATCGGCAACGGCACCGGCAGCCGCGAGACCGAAAAGCTGGTGGCCGACATGCTGTCCGACATGCCGGCGGACGGTGGCCCCAAGCCACTGAAAGTGATCGTCAGCGAGGCCGGCGCCTCTGTCTATTCGGCATCGGCGACGGCGGCGGCGGAATTCCCCGGCCTCGACGTGTCGTTGCGCGGCGCCGTGTCGATCGCCCGGCGGCTGCAGGATCCGCTGGCCGAACTGGTCAAGATCGAACCCAAATCGATCGGCGTCGGCCAGTACCAGCACGATGTCGACCAGTACCGGCTCGGCCGCTCGCTGGAAGCGGTGGTCGAGGACGCGGTCAATGCCGTCGGCGTCGATCTCAACACTGCCTCGGCGCCGCTTTTGGCGCGCGTTTCAGGTCTGGGCGCATCGCTGGCCGACGCGATCGTTGCGCATCGCGATGCGACCGGGCCCTTCGCCAGCCGGAAGGACCTGCTCAAGGTGCCGCGGCTCGGACCTCGGGCCTTCGAACAATCCGCCGGCTTCCTGCGCATTGCCAATGGCAGCGAGCCGCTCGACGCCTCGTCGGTGCATCCGGAGGCCTATGGCGTGGCGAAGAAGATCGTCGCTGCCTGCGGGCGCGATGTGCGGTCGTTGATGGGCGACAGTGCCGCGCTCAAGGCACTCGACCCACGCGTCTTCGTCGACGAGCGTTTCGGCTTGCCGACGGTGCGCGATATCCTGGCGGAGCTGGAAAAGCCCGGCCGCGACCCGCGCCCAGGCTTCAAGACGGCGACCTTCGCCGACGGCATCGACGACATCAAGGATCTGAAGCCCGGCATGCTGCTGGAAGGCACGGTCACCAACGTGGCCGCCTTCGGCGCCTTCGTCGATATCGGAGTGCATCAGGACGGGCTGGTGCATGTCTCGCAGCTGGCCGATCGGTTCATCAAGGATGCGCATGAGGTGGTCAAGGCCGGCGACGTGGTGAAGGTGCGCGTCGTCGATGTCGACATCAAGCGCAAGCGCATCGCGCTTTCCATGCGCAAGGATAGCGGCGAGGGTGGTGCTCCGCGCAGCGGACCGCGCGACAATGGCGGCAGGCCGGCGCCACGTTCGCCGGCACCCCAGCAACGCCAGCCGGAGCGGCCGGCGCAACAGGGAGCGTTCGGTGCTGCTTTGGCGGATGCGCTGAAGCGAAAGTAGCTACCACGCCAGAACGGCCGGTTCCTTCTCGACCTGGCCCAGCAGCCAGTCGCGAAAACTGGCGACCGGCGGATGGCCGCGCTTGTCGTGCGGGACGACGAGATAGTAGGCACTGCGGCTTTGCATGGGCTGGCCTGGCGCCGGCACCAGCTGGCCGCGCTGCAATTCGCCTGCAATGAGGATCAACGGCAGCAGCGCCACGCCGAGCCCCGCCATGCAGGCTTGGGCGGCGGTGCCGAACTGTTCGAACTGCATGCCGGGCCCGGTCGGCGCGCTCAGGCCCTGATGCTCGAACCATTCTGTCCAGGCGCCAGGACGCGTCGCCATGTGCAGCAGCGGCAAGCGGCCGATATCGGCCGTTGAGGCGATGGCGCGGCCGGCGAGGAATTCGGGCGACACGACCGGCGCCACGGTTTCGCGCACCAACAGTGTCGAGTCGGCCTCCGGCCAGTCCGGCAGGCCGTAGTGGATGGCGGCATCCAGCCTCTCCCTGGCGAAATCGAAGCGGCCGACGCGGGTGACGAAGTTGATGGTGATATCGGGATTGTTTTCGACGAAATCGGGGATCATCGGCATCAGCCAGCGCGTGCCGAAGGTCGGCAAAATGGCAAGGTTCAGGATACCACTATGCCGATTGCTCATCAATCCAAGGGCTGCGTCACGCAATTGCCCAAGTGCTGAACGCACCGCCTCGGCGTAGATCTCGCCCGATGTCGACAGCCTGACATTGCGGCTGTCGCGTTCGAACAGCCGGCGGCCGAACTGATCTTCCAGAAGTTTGATCTGGCGGCTGACCGCGCCCTGGGTCAGATCGAGCTCCTGGGCGGCGGCGGTGAAACTGCCGAGCCGGGCCACAGCCTCGAAGGCGGCAAGGGCGCTGATGTTGGGCAAAAGGCGGCGCTGGACACTCATGATCCATTCCTAATGCTCATTGATCGGTGAATCAATTTCGTTTGATTTTTTCGAGGCACAGGCCGATAGAACGGGCCAACATTTTGCTTCACGCGTGTCATCGTTTTGAGCGACATGCATTGGTTTGGGAGAACGTCATGGCCGCCGACAAGAACGCATTCGTCTGGGAAGACCCGTTCCTGATCGAGGGCCAGCTTTCGGAAGACGAGCGCATGGTGCGCGACGGGGCGGCCGCCTTCGCCGCCGACAGACTGGCGCCGCGGATCGAGGACGCCTACCTCAACGAGACCTTCGACACCGCGATCTTCCGTGAAATGGGCGAGGCCGGCCTGCTCGGCATCAACATCCCTGAAGAATTCGGCGGGCTTGGCGCGAACTACGTCACCTATGGGCTGGTCGCACGCGAAGTAGAGCGCGTCGATTCCGGCTATCGGTCGATGATGTCAGTGCAGTCGTCGCTGGTGATGTATCCGATCTATGCCTATGGCTCGGACGAACAGCGCAAGAAGTACCTGCCCAAGCTCGCCAGCGGCGAGTGGATCGGCTGTTTCGGCCTGACCGAGCCGGATGCAGGCTCCGACCCGGGCGGTATGAAGACGCGCGCCGAGAAGACCGCCAACGGCTACAAGCTGTCCGGTTCGAAGATGTGGATTTCCAACGCGCCCGTCGCCGATGTGTTCGTCGTCTGGGCGAAGCTGAAGGGGGAGAACGGCAAGGACGAGATCCGTGGCTTCGTGCTGGAAAAGGGCATGAAAGGGCTTTCGGCGCCGAAGATCGGCGGCAAGCTGTCGCTGCGGGCGTCGATCACCGGCGAAGTGGTGATGGAAGGCGTCGAGGTCGGTGAGGACGCGCTGCTGCCCAACGCAAAGGGCCTTGGCGGACCGTTCGGATGCCTCAACCGGGCTCGCTTTGGCATTTCCTGGGGCTCGATGGGCGCCGCCGAGGATTGCTGGCACCGCGCCCGCCAATACGGTCTCGACCGCAAGCAGTTCGGCAAGCCGCTGGCCGGCACGCAGCTCTACCAGAAGAAGCTTGCCGACATGCAGACCGAAATTGCGTTGGGATTGCAGGCGTCCTTGCGCGTCGGGCGGCTGCTGGATGAAGGCAAGATGGCGCCGGAAATGATCTCGATCGTCAAGCGCAACAATTGCGGCAAGGCGCTGGATATCGCCCGCCAGGCCCGCGACATGCATGGCGGCAACGGCATCCAGATCGGCTACCACGTCATGCGCCACGCGCAGAACCTGGAGACGGTCAACACCTATGAAGGCACGCATGACGTGCATGCGCTGATCCTGGGAAGGGCGCAGACGGGGTTGCAGGCATTTTTCTGAGCCGGTAACCGTTGCTTAAATTAGGTGCACCGCAACATCTCTGCTTGGAGAATGGTCGCCAGATGTGTCAGGGTTCAGCGAAATCGTTTGAAACGCTGAATTCCGGGGCCCCATGGCAATTCTGGCAGCCGTCTACCACCTGACCCATTACAAATACGACCGGCCGGTGGTTCTCGGGCCCCAGATCATCCGGCTGCAGCCGGCGCCGCATTCCCGTACCAAGGTGCTGAGCCATTCGCTCAAGGTCGAGCCGGCGAACCACTTCGTCAATCTGCAGCAGGATCCTTACGGCAATTTCCTCGCCCGCTTCGTCTTTCCGGAGCCGGTGACGGAGTTGAAGATCGAGGTTGACCTCGTCGCCGACATGACGGTCTACAATCCGTTCGATTTCTTCGTCGAGCCGTCGGCCGAGGCGTTTCCGTTCGAGTATCCGGAAGAGATACGCGACGATCTCGCCATCTATCGCACTCCGGAGCCGGCGGGACCGCTGCTGTCGGCGCTGCTGAAGACCATCGATCGCAGCGCTGCCAACACCGTCAATTTCCTGGTCGATCTCAACGCGCGGCTGCAGCGCGAGATCGCCTATATCGTGCGCATGGAAACCGGTGTGTTCTCGCCGGAAGAGACCTTGGCCGCGAAAAAGGGATCGTGCCGGGATTCGAGCTGGCTGCTGGTGCAGATCCTGCGCAATCTCGGCATCGCGGCGCGCTTCGTTTCCGGCTATCTGGTCCAGTTGAAGCCCGATCTGGTGGCGCTGGACGGTCCAGCCGGAACCGCCGTCGACTTCACCGATCTGCATGCGTGGTGCGAGGTCTATCTTCCCGGCGCCGGCTGGATCGGCTTCGATCCGACCTCGGGCCTGCTCACCGGCGAGAGCCATGTGCCGCTGGCCGCCACGCCGCATTTCCGCAACGCGGCCCCGATTTCCGGCATGGCGAGCTTCGCCAATGTCGAATTCGGCTTCGAGATGCGGGTCGACCGCATCGCCGAACATCCGCGCATCACAAAGCCATTTTCGGACGAAAGCTGGCAGGCGCTCGACGCTCTGGGCAACAAGGTCGATAAAGCACTTGCCGCCGGCGACGTGCGGCTGACGATGGGCGGCGAGCCGACTTTCGTGTCGATCGACGATTTCGAGTCGGCCGAATGGAACACCGCCGCCGTCGGTCCCACCAAGCGCGAAAAGGCCGACGAACTGATCCGTAAACTGCGCGAGCGCTTTGCGCCGGGCGGCTTTCTCCATTACGGCCAGGGCAAATGGTATCCGGGCGAAAGCCTGCCGCGCTGGACCTTTTCGCTCTACTGGCGTGCCGACGGCCAGCCGGTGTGGAGCGATCCGTCGCTGATCGCACGCGAAAAGAGCGAGGCCGATATCGGCCCGAAGCAGGCCGAAAGCCTGCTCACCGCGATTGCCGGCGAACTCGGCATCGACAAGGCCATGGTGAGCGAAGCCTATGAGGATCCGGCCGAATGGCTGCTCAAGGAAGGCAAGCTGCCCGACAATGTCGATCCGTCCAACTCCAGGCTGGAGGATCCGGAAGAACGCAGCCGCATGGCGAAAGTGTTCGAACGCGGGCTGACCAAACCGTCCGGCTATGTGCTCCCCGTCCAGCGCTGGAACAGCCAGGCATCGGATCCGCGCTGGCGTTCGGAAAAATGGAAGACGCGGCGTGGCCGGCTGTTCCTGGTGCCAGGCGATTCACCGGTCGGCTACCGGCTGCCGCTCGGCACGTTGCCCTATGTGCCGCCGGAGCAATTCCCTTATATCGTGCCGGTCGATCCATCACTGCCACGCGGCCCGCTGCTCGCGCGTGAAGCCATACTGGCCGGACCGGCTCCAGCCGAACTGGAAGGCGCCGACGAGATGGCGCGCCGCCAGCAGGCGGCATCGTTCACCGCTGCGACCGGCCAGCAGGAGCGGGTCGAGCAGGAGATCACCGAGATTGGCGGCGCGGTGCGCACCGCACTTTCGGTCGAGCCGCGCGATGGCCGGCTTTGCGTGTTCATGCCGCCGGTCGAGGCGCTGGAAGACTATCTCGAACTGGTCGCGGCGGCCGAGAACGCGGCGAAGGCGATAGGCCTTCCCGTGCACATCGAAGGCTATGGCCCGCCGCACGATCCGCGCCTCAACGTCATCCGCGTCGCGCCTGACCCAGGCGTCATCGAGGTCAACATCCATCCTGCTTCCAACTGGCAGGATTGCGTGGCGACGACGACGGCGATCTACGAGGAGGCGCGGCAGACACGGCTTGGCGCAGACAAGTTCATGATCGATGGCCGCCACACCGGCACCGGCGGCGGCAACCATGTCGTGGTCGGCGGTGCGACACCCAATGACAGCCCGTTCCTGCGAAGGCCGGACCTGCTGAAGAGCCTGGTGCTGCAATGGCAGCGCCATCCGTCGCTGTCCTACCTGTTCTCCGGCCTGTTCATCGGGCCGACCAGCCAGGCGCCACGCTTCGACGAGGCGCGTCACGACTCGCTCTACGAGCTTGAGATCGCTATGGCGCAGGTGCCGCATCCAGACCAGGGCAACGCACCCTTGCCATGGCTGGTCGACCGGCTGTTCCGCAATTTGTTGACCGACGTCACCGGGAATACGCATCGTTCGGAAATCTGCATCGACAAGCTGTTTTCGCCCGACGGACCGACCGGCCGGCTGGGGCTGGTCGAATTCCGCGGCTTCGAGATGCCGCCCAATGCGCGCATGAGCCTCGCGCAGCAACTTTTGGTGCGCGCCATCATCGCCCGTGCGTGGAAGAACCCGCTCGACGGCCGCTTCGTGCGATGGGGCACTTCTCTGCACGATCGTTTCATGCTGCCGCATCATGTCTGGGCCGATTTCCTCGACGTGCTCGACGACCTCAAGCTCAACGGTTTTGAGTTCCGTCCCGAATGGTTCGACGCCCAGCTCGAATTCCGCTTTCCGTTCTGCGGCGAGGTTCAGCATGCCGGCATCAAGCTGGAACTGCGCCAGGCGCTGGAACCGTGGCATGTCATGGGCGAGCAAGGCGCGATCGGCGGCACCGTGCGCTTCGTCGATTCCTCGGTCGAACGGCTGCAGGTCAAGACCGAAGGGCTGAACCCGGAGCGCCACGCAGTCGTCTGCAACGGCCGCATCGTGCCGATGAAGGTCACTGACAATCGCGAAGTGGCGGTGGCAGGCGTGCGCTTCAAGGCCTGGCAGCCGGCATCGGGCCTGCATCCGGCGCTGCCGGTCAACACGCCGCTGGTCTTCGACATCTATGACCGATGGTCGGGCCGTGCGGTCGGCGGCTGCGTCTACCATGTCGCCCATCCCGGCGGGCGCAATTACGACACCTTTCCGGTCAATGGCAACGAGGCGGAAGCTCGGCGGCTCGCCCGCTTCGAACCGCGTGGCCATACGCCATCCGCCTATGTGATCCGTGAAGAACAACCGGCGGAAGATTTCCCGATGACCCTTGACCTTCGGCGGCCGGCAAGACTCTGATCAGCAATGGCAAAGGGGAATCACAAGAGGGGACGCGGCAAGCCGCAGACCCACAGCCTGCTGGAGCACTACCAGCCTATCGACGGCGTCGTCGACGAGATGGTCGATGCATCGGGCAATCCTCGCCCGGCCTGGAAGCATTTTGTCGAGGCGCTCGAGGAACTCGGTGCTGAAAAGCTCGGCCAGCGCTTTGCCCGCGCCGACCAGTATCTGCGCGATGCCGGCGTTTATTACCGCGTCTATGACAAGGCCGGCGCCAATGAACGCGAATGGCCGCTGGCGCATGTCCCGGTTCTCATCGAAGAGAGCGAGTGGGCGGCGATCAGCGCCGGCCTCGTGCAGCGCGCCGAACTGTTCGAGGAAACCATCGCCGATATATACGGGCCGAACCGGCTGGTCGAAAAAGGCATCCTGCCGGCGGGATTGATCGCCGCCAGCCCCGAATATTTGCGGCCTGTCGTCGGCACCAAGCCGGCCGGCGGCCACTTCCTGCATTTCTGCGCCTTCGAGCTCGGCCGTGGACCTGACGGCCAGTGGTGGGTGCTTGGCGATCGCACGCAGGCGCCGTCCGGCGCCGGCTTCGCACTGGAAAACCGCGTCGCCACCACACGCGCGCTGTCCGACATCTATGGCGAGATGCATGTGCACCGCCTTGCCGGCTTTTTCCGCCGTTTTCGCGACGCGCTGATCGGCATGGCCAAGGAGACCGACGGCCGCGTCGCCATCCTCACGCCGGGGCCGCTCAACGAAACCTATTACGAACACGCCTACATCGCCCGCTACCTTGGCATCATGCTGCTCGAAGGCGAGGATTTGACCGTTTCAGGCGGCCGGCTCATGGTACGCACGGTTTCCGGCCTGATGCCGATCAGCGTGTTGTGGCGGCGGCTCGATGCCGCCTTCGCCGATCCGCTCGAACTGCGCCCGGATTCGCAGATCGGCACGCCGGGCCTGGTCGAGGCGATCCGCCAGGGCGCGGTTGCTACCGTCAATGCGCTTGGCTCCGGCCTGATGGAGACGCGTGCGCTGCTCGCCTTCCTGCCCAAGATTTCACGGGCCTTGCGGGGCGAGGAATTGCTGCTGCCAAGCGTCGCGACATGGTGGTGCGGGCAAGCAACCGAACGCGCGCATGTGCTGGCCAACAT
>NZ_RZRP01000550.1:0-4287 GCF_003997795.1 Mesorhizobium sp. M7A.F.Ca.US.005.03.2.1
GACCGGAGCCTCAAAACCATCGCGGCTCCGGCCCGCCATCTCATGCCGTGGCGATCCACCAGCGTTCGGCCATCTTCAGTCCATCGTTCTCCCAGTTGGGCGCCACATCACCGTGTGCGAGCTTTTTGGATTGGGCGCTGACGAAATTGTTGAAGACCAGCACGATGCTGCCGCCGTCATCGTGGGTTAGTTGCTGCATCTCGGCATACATCGCCGCTCGTTTGGCTTCGTCCGTCTCGGCGCGTGCCTGGACAAGCAATTCGTTGAAGTGGGGATTTTTCCAGAACGTTTCGTTCCAGCTGGAGTCCGCGGCAAAGGCTTGCGTGAACATCCAGTCGGCGGTTGCCCGACCGCTCCAATAGGAAGCGCACCAGGGTTTCTTCAGCCAGACATTGTCCCAATAAGCGTCCTCGGCCTCACGCACGACATTGACGTCGATGCCGCATTGGGCTGCCGTTTCGCGAATGAGCGAAGCCGCATCCACCGCCCCCGCAAAGGCGGCATCGGCCACCGAGAGGTCCACCTTCAGGTTCTCCATTCCGGCCTTTTTCAGGTAGTGCTTGGCTTTTTCCGGATCGAAGCTGTGTTGCGGTTGCGGATCCTTGGCGAATTTGATGGCCGGCGCGATCGGGTTGTCGTTGGCCACAGTGGCGTGGCCAAGAAAGATCTTGTCGACGATTTCTTGGCGATTGATCGCCCATTTCAATGCCATTCGCACGTCCGGATTATCAAACGGCGCCATCGTGACATTCATCGGCAAGGTATAGTGCCCGTAGCCAGTGACCTCGACGATTTCCACCTTGGGATTGCGTTTCAACATGCCGAGGGTTTTGAGGTCGGCGCGGCCGATATAGTCCACCTCCCCCGTGGATAGCGCCGCCATGCGAGCGGCGAGATCTGTGATGGCGATGAACTCCACCTCGTCGAGATAGGGCTTGCCATTCTTGAAGTAGTTTGGATTGCGCTTGAGCTTGGCCGAAACGCCGGGCTGGAAATTCTCGAGGACGAAAGCACCGGTGCGAACGCCTGAAGCCCAATCCGCCTTGCCGTCCTTGGCCGGCATGATGACCAGATGGTAGTCACTCATGATGTAAGGGAAATCGGCGTTGCCGCTCTTGAGCGTGAAGACCACCGTTTCCGGGCCGTCCGACTTGACATCGGCGACGGAGTCCAACAGCGACTTCGCCGCCGATTTGGTGTCCTTGCCCATGTGATATTGCAAGGAGGTCACGACGTCATCCGCCGTCACGGTCTTGCCGTTGTGAAAGGTTGCGCCTTTGCGCAGCTTGAAAGCCCAGGTTTTGGCTCCATCCGAAGTTTCAAAGCTCTCGGCGAGGTCCGGTTGGACATTGCCTTTGGCGTCGACCTCAGTGAGGCTGTTGGACAGCGAGCCCGAAAATGCGGTTTGTGTGAACGTGTCGGGGTAGCCGGCCGGATCGATCGAATCCGTCGTCGCGCCATGAGCCATGCCGAGCTTGGCGAAGCCGCCCTGCATCGGTTCGGCCCGCGCCGTGCTCACGAACAGCCGGTCGGCGGCGGCAACGGTCAGGCCCGCGGCCAGCCCAAGATGAATGAATTCGCGGCGGGAAACCTTGCCGCCTCCGACCAGGCTTTGCGCGATACCAAGCTTGTATTCAGATTCTGACATTTGACTCTCCCATTGCGGAGTTCCCCGCGTTATTTCTCGTCAAGCACCGGCGAACAAATCTGCTTATTGGCTCCGCCACCTTCCTTCGAATTTTTCCAATCCCAATCGGCTTGCGCCAATCAGGCCGTCACGTAGATGCCGCCGGCTTCGACGGTGACTGGAAATGTGCGCGCGCGAACGGAGGGATCGACCAAGGCCGCGCCTGACTTGATGTCGAACTCCCACCCGTGCCAGGCGCATCGAACGATCTCGTTTTCGCGATGATAGATGAATTGCGCCTGTTCAACGGGCGCGGTTGTGCCGCATTGCGGCCCCTCGCAAAGCGGAGCGCCGCGGTGCGGACAGACATTCAGCAGCGCGTGGAATGAATCTCCGATGCGGAAAATCCCGACCGAAAGGCTGCGGATCTTGGCGATGAACGGAGACCCTGTTTCGATCTCGTCGACGCGGCAGATATATGTCTTCTCGGGCATCGTATGCTTCCTCAGGCGGCATTCGCGGCTTGCGCGCGGGGGATGCGTTTGTAGACTTCCAGCGCGTTCAGTCCCATGATCTTGCTCTTCCATGCAGGAGGGATTTGCAGCGTGTTGGCATCGTCGTAATCCCAGTGCGGATAGTCTGATGCAAACATCAGCGTGTTTTCGCCGTCCATCGCTTCGAGCGTGGACCAGAGATGTTGGATGTTTGCAGGCTGCTCCAGCGGCTGCGTGGAAAAGCGGATGTTGCGCCGGCAATATTCAGACGGCAGCATCTTCAGCCATGGCGTCTCCTTGCGCAGCGCTTTGTAGTCGGCGTCCAGGCGCCAAAGGACCGACGGAACCCAGGCGACGCCGCACTCGATGATCACGAAGTAGAGGTCCGGCCATTTCTCGAAGACGCCATGGGCGATCATGCTTGCCACGTGCGACATCGCCGACATGTGCAGAATGGCATGCGTTTCCCAGAAGAATGTCGTCGGAGCAGGAGCAATGGCAGTTGAATTCACGCCGCCATGCCCGCCCAGATGAATGGCGAATGGCAACCCCACTTCCGCGCAGGCTTCGTAGATCGGATGGTAAAACGGGTCGCCATACGGCTTGACGGACCCCTGGGAGGCGAGAACCTGGACCATGCGCGGATGGCTGCCAAGACGGCGTATCTCGGCGGCAGCGAGCTTCGGATCCTGTGGCGCGATGATGATCGAGCCCATGAACCGATCGTCTTTCGGCAACCACTGATCGATCTGATAATCGTTGTAAGCGCTGACCAGAGCGCTGGCATAGTAAGGGTTAGCCAGTGTCGACGCCTCGAAAGGCTCATCGCCGGTCAGGATCGCCACGTCGACTTTGTATTTGTCGAGGTGCTTCTCTTTCATGATGAGATAGTTGTCGGCTTCCGTTTTCGGACGGATGTCCTTGCGGGAAAAGTCCTGCGGGTGGAACCAGGGCCGATGACCATGCGGAAAGGCCCCAACGGGCCCTGTTTTCTCGCCCTCGATGAACATGTCTTTCCACAAGCCGGAGAGATAGGGCTCCAACACAGTAGCGCTTGACCAGTAATTATGACAGTCGCAGTCGACTATGAACACTTCTTCCGCTCCGTATCCGTATCTCGTCCCGGCGGCGCTGCCGGCCGCTGATGTGCTACAGCTTCCGCCTTGAGTATTGTTTGATCAAGCTTATGATACGTGGAATATGATCGAGTTTTTCGATTGGAGATTTCATGCAACTTGATCACATCGAGACCTTTCTGGACATCATCGAATCGAGAAACTTCAATCGCACCGCGGATCGGCTAGGATTGACCCAGTCGACGATCAGCACCCGCATCAAGAACCTCGAGAGCGCAATCGGGTCCGAACTGTTCCAGCGCGGACGCGCCGGGGCGGAACCGACCGCCGCAGGACGCCGGTTCGAAGCTTACGCAAGATCCCTGCTGTCCACATGGTCGCAGGCTCGCCACGATGTCCGGGCGTTCAATCGTTTCGAAGGCACCTTGCGCGTCGCCGCGCAGGTCGGGATGACCCGCTCGGTTTTGCCGGGTTGGGTGGAGACGCTGTGTCAGGCTCTTCCCAAATCGTCGATCCATGTCGAGTCGGATTATTCGAACCAGATGGTCAGCGACCTAAGCATGGGAAATCTCGACATCGCAGTGCTTTACGCCCCACGATACCTACCCGAAATCTCCTATGAACATTTGATGGTTGAGGAATATGTGATGGTTTCCACGGTAGCCAGAACCCTCTCCGAGGTCGATCCTGAAACCTATATTCGTCCTGGCTATACGGCCCTGCTGGAGAAGGCCCATGCCGAATTGCTTGGCGAGTTGGCGATCTGTCGCCTTTCCATGGGATCGGAAACCTTGGCGGAGATGATGCTACGGCGCGCGGGCGGGACCTGCTATATGCGAAGTGACGATGCGCGCAGGTTCGCCCTCGAACGCCCATCGTTCATCGTCGAAGGTGCTCCGACCCTGCATCAGCCGGTACACACGGCCATCCTGGCGCGCCGCAAGCACGAACCGATCATCCGCAAGGGAATCCGCGCCCTTCACGTTGCCGTGATGTCACTGGATATGTAATCGAAATAATCGATCATAACTCGCGAGGGAGGCTCCTGTTATGGCGGGCCTCGGAAAGGCATCTTTGCCCTACTTCAAAA